>NZ_JAVRFJ010000069.1:0-30834 GCF_031845845.1 Streptomyces gottesmaniae | reverse complement strand
ACATTCCGAACCCGGAAGCTAAGCCTTACAGCGCCGATGGTACTGCAGGGGGGACCCTGTGGGAGAGTAGGACGCCGCCGAACAATTCTTGAGAAAGCCCCTGCCGGGTGACCGGCAGGGGCTTTCTACGTTTCCGGGTCGTTTAGGGTCGAGCCATGCGCTACGACCTCGTGATCTTCGACAATGACGGTGTTCTCGTCGACAGCGAGCCGATCTCCAATCGGCTCCTCGCCGAGTATCTGACCGAACTCGGGCACCCGACCTCGTACGAGGAATCCATCCGGGACTACATGGGGTCTGCCATGCACCGCATTCATGAGCTCGTTCTGGAGCGGACCGGGGAGAACCTGCCGGGTGACTTCGACGACGTCTTCCACCGGCGCGTGTTCACCGCGTTCGAGCGGGAGTTGGAGGCCGTGCCCGGTGTGGTCCCCGTGCTGGAGAAGCTGGTCGCGGACGAGGTGCCGTACTGCGTGGCGTCGTCCGGGAGCCACGAGCGGATCCGGGTGGGGCACCGGAAGACCGGGCTGGACCGGTGGTTCGGGGACGGTCTGGTGTTCAGTTCGCAGGACGTGGGGCGGGGTAAGCCGGCACCGGATCTCTTCCTGCACGCGGCCGAGCGGATGGGCGTGGCCCCGGAGAGGTGTGCTGTCGTGGAGGACAGCCCTCTCGGAGTGCGGGCGGGGCTCGCTGCCGGGATGGATGTGTACGGGTTCACCGCGATGACGCCGACCGAGAAGCTGACCGGGGCCAGGAGGTACTTTTCGGACATGGGAAAGCTGCTGGACCTGCTCGCCTGAAGCTGCCCGGTGGGCTTAGTTGAGCAGTATTCAACTTCCTCTACCCATGGGTAGGTCGGGGCCCCTACTGTGCCGCCATGACAGATGTGCTGCGGCGCGGTAGGGCCGCGTTGGCGTTCAGCTTCTTCGCTCAGGGTGTCGCCTTCGCGCTGCTCGTGACGCGGATTCCGGCCATCCAGGACCGGTACGGGGTCTCCGACGCGCTGTTGCCCGCCTTCCTCGCCGCCGTGCCGATCCTGGCCGGCGTCGGCAGCGTCTGCACCGAGCACCTGGTGAAGAAGGTTCCGCCGAGCCTGGTGCTGCGGTGGTCCCAGCCGGTCGTGCTCCTGGCCCTCCTCGGAGTGGGTGCCGGCGAGCAGATGGTCGTGCTCGGTGCCGCGCTGGCGGCCTTCGGGCTGGCGGTCGGGGCGCTCGACGCGTCGATGAACATGCTCGGGGTGAGCCTGCAGCGGTCGTACGGGCGGAGCATCATGCTCGGCTTCCACGCGGTGTACAGCCTGGGCGGGATAGCAGGGGCCTCGCTGGCGTGGGTCGGGGCGCACTGGGACCTGGCGCTGCTGGTGTCGTATCTGCCGGTGGTGGTCGTGCTGTTGCCGGCGGCGCTGGTGGGGAGCCGGTGGTACGTCGACTCGGGGCCGGACGCGGCGAAGCAGGAGGACGCCGTTCCCGCGGAGGTGGGCGGGGCGGGCGGGTCCGTCGCGTTCAAGATGCTGCTGCCGCTCTGTCTGGTGATGTGCTTCGCGTACATCGGGGACTCGACGGTCTCCAACTGGAGCGCCAAGTACTTGCAGGACGTGCTGGGTAGCAGTGAGCAGCTCGCGACCGTGCCGTACAACGTCTATATGGTCACCACGCTGCTCGGGCGGTCGATCGGGGACTTCGGGGTGCGCCGGTTCGGGGCCGCGGCCGTCGTGCGGGCCGGGGCGCTGGTGGCGGCGGTCGGGTTCGCCGTGGTGGCGGTCGCGCCGGGGGCCTGGGTGGGCATGCTCGGATTCACGCTGCTGGGGCTCGGACTGTGTGTGCTGGTGCCGCAGACGTTCGCGGCGGCGGGGCGGCTGTTCCCCGGGGCTTCGGATGCGGCTGTCGCGCGGCTGAATATTTTCAACTATGTCGGGTTCTTGATCGGTTCTCCGTTGGTGGGGGCCGTGGGGGATCTCTGGAGTTATCGCGGGGCGATGCTCATTCCCATGGCGTTGGTGCTGGTGACCCTGGTGTACGCCCGGTCGTTCGAGACTGAACCGGACCGATACGGTGGCGGTCATGAGCGGCCACGCACAGCTGATGTGGGACGAGGCAGTAACGGGCTATGACTTCGGTCCGGATCATCCGATGGATCCGGTCCGGCTGGCGCTGACCCGGAGCCTGGTGACTGCCTTCGGGCTCGACCGGGAGATGGATGTCGTCTCGGCGAAGCCGGCGGGGGACTCGACACTGCGGCTCGTGCACCGCGAGGACTACGTGGCGGCGGTCAGGGCCGCGTCCGCCGATCCCGGGGGCGCGGACGGGTCGTACGGGCTGGGGACGGTGGACGATCCGGCCTTCGCCGGGATGCACGAGGCGTCCGCGCTCATCGCCGGGCAGTCGGTCGGGGCGGCGGAGGCCGTGTGGCGGGGGGACGCGCTGCACGCCGTGAACTTCGCGGGCGGGCTGCATCACGCGATGCCCGGCGGTGCTGCGGGGTTCTGTATCTACAACGACGCGTCGATCGCCATCGCCCGGCTGCTGGAGCTGGGGGCCGAGCGCGTCGCCTACGTGGACGTCGATGTGCATCACGGGGACGGGGTGCAGGCGGCGTTCTGGGAGGACCCGAGGGTTCTGACGATCTCGCTGCACGAGCACCCCCGGACCCTGTTCCCGCAGACCGGGTGGCCGGAGGAGACGGGTGCCCGGTCGAGCGCGGAGGGGTCGGCCGTGAACGTGGCGCTGCCGGCGGGCACCGGGGACGCGGGGTGGGTGCGGGCGTTCCACGCGGTGGTGCCCGAGTTGATCGCCGACTTCCGGCCGCAGGTGCTGGTGACCCAGCACGGCGCCGACACGCACTTCGAGGATCCGTTGGCGCATCTGGCGGTGTCGCTGGACGCGCAGCGGGCCGTCCAGGTGGCGCTGCACGAACTGGCGCACGAATACGCCGACGGGCGGTGGGTCGCGCTCGGCGGGGGCGGGTACGCGGTGGTGGATGTGGTGCCGAGGTCGTGGACGCATCTGGTGGCGATCGCGGCGGGGCGGGAGATCGCGCCGGAGACCGCGATTCCCGAGGAGTGGCGGCAGCAGGTGTTCGCTCGTACGCGGCAGTTGGCGCCGGCGCGGATGACTGATGGGCGGTGGCCTGTGCAGTGGGCCGGGTGGGAGGCCGGGTACGACCCCGCGGACCGGTTGGACCAGGCGGTGTTGGCCGCGCGGAAGGCTGTGTTTCCGTTGCGTGGGTTGTTGCCGTAGAAGATGCGGGGTTCCGCCCCGGACCCCGTGCGCCCAGTTCTCCGCGCTCCTGATTCGTTACGCCAACTGTGTGGTTCAGTAAGGGGTTTCCGCGCGCGAGGGGCGGTCGGTGCGTCAGCATCGGGTCGTGGTGAGCGGTGGGGCGTTGCGGGAGCATCTGGTGGGCTCCGGGTTGGCCGGGCGGGTGGCCACCGCCCGGGAGGTGAGCCTGCGGAGTTATCGGTTGTTCGCGGCTCGGGATCCTCGGTTCTTGATCGGGATTGATCCGGAGATGGCTTGGTCCCAGCGGGATGTGCTCGCGTTGATGGCCGACAGATGCGGGGTTTCGGCCGATCCGGGGTGCACATCAGGGCAGGATGTGATCGATCCGGAGTTGACCGTCGGGGCGCTGGACCGTTTCGCGGAACGGCTCGGGGCGGTCGCTCGGAGTGGCGGGGCGGTGCTCCTCGGGACCGGGCACCCGCACCGGCTGATCGGCTTCTACGGCGCGTTGGCGGACGCTTTGTCGGCGGCGGGATGTGAGGTCCTCACCCCAGCGACGGGTAGACGTGTCGACATAACGACCCGGTTCGGTCTACGCACGTACAACCTCGACTACGCACGAGGAGTCGCTCTCGTCCGTGAGGCGCCCGCCCTGCGCTCCGGTTGTGCGACCGGCGTGCACACGCATTCACCGCTCCCGGTTCGGGTGGCTCTCGCGGCCGCCGCGGAGGCCGGCGGGCCGCTCCCGGAACTCGTGGTGGGAGACCACGGATGGGTCTGCGGGGCAGGTCAGCTGGGGTTCGAGGCGATCGGGCTCGCCGATTCGGACGATCCGGCGCTCTTCGTGGGGGAGGCGGAGGGGCGGGTGTCCGTCGCCGTTCCACTTGATGACGGTGTGCGGTCTGCTTACTACCGACCGCTGACCCGCTACGTACTCAATCGGGCGTGTCTGTCACAGTAGGCCGCCGATGGCATCCCCTCTTCCCCACTCGCATCACCCGCCCCTACATTGGGGAGTGAGCACGCAGCGACGAAGAGTCACCGGAAGGGGAAGCCGGTGGCCGTCGAGTGCGGAAGGTTCAGGTGTGTCATGGCTGCAGCTGGCGAGAGGCCTCTGAACGAGGTTCAGTTCCTGACCGTGGCGGAAGTCGCCGCGGTGATGCGCGTGTCGAAGATGACCGTGTACCGCTTGGTGCACAGCGGTCATCTGCCGGCGATCCGGGTGGGCAGGTCCTTCCGGGTGCCGGAGCAAGCGGTACACGAGTACCTCCGCGAGAGCTATGTGGGGGTGGAGACGGCCTGACGGCCATCGGGGCCGAGGGGCTCCCGGAGGACCCGCGGGACCTCCGGGATACCCCCGGTTCCCCCTCGATTACGCCCTCAGAGCTCGGACGGGTAGGCTGGCCCCTCGTAGGTCGTATGGGCCCATGGCGCCCAAACACCGAGTGATGAGAAGTGAGCGAGGGTAGTCGTGGGCTCTGTTATCAAGAAGCGGCGCAAGCGGATGGCTAAGAAGAAGCACCGCAAGCTGCTCAAGCGCACCCGCGTTCAGCGTCGCAACAAGAAGTAAGGCGGTCCGGCCCCGAGATCGGGGTCCTGGCCGGTCCCCCTCGCGTAAGGGGACCGTACGCCTTGCTTTCTTGCGCGAGCGCTGTCGAGAACGCGTTGCCGCGACCCCCCACCGAATGCGGTGGGGGGTCGCGGTGTTTTCACCGGTCTTTGTTTTTGCCGGTCGTTGACGGGGTCGCAGTCACCACAGTGCGACATCGACCCGCTAACGTGGCCGCACACGGGGAACGCGGAGAGCACGGGGAACGCGGCAGAGTCCGAGCAGAGGACGCCTGTGTGAGGCGACGGCTGGAAGGAAGGCGCTGATCTTGGGGAAGGTCGTGCTCGTCACCGGTGTGGCCCGTCAGCTGGGAGGCCGGTTCGTCCGGCGGATCCAGCGCGACCCGCAGGTCGACCGGGTCATCGCCGTGGACGCGGAGCCGCCGGGCCACCATCTGGGTGGCGCGGACTTCGTCCAGGCCGACATCCGTCAGCCCGCCATAGCCCGTCTGCTGGCCGAGCACAACGTGGACACCGTGGTGCACATGGATGTCACGGGCACCCCGCTGGGCAGCGGCGGTCGCGCCACGCTGAAGGAGACCAACGTCATCGGCACCATGCAGTTGCTCGGTGCCTGTCAGAAGTCCCCGTTGGTCAAGCGGCTGGTCGTGAAGTCCAGTACGAACGTGTACGGCTCCGCGCCGCGCGATCCGGCCGTGTTCACCGAGAACACCCCGCCCAAGTCACTGCCCAGCGGCGGCTTCGCCAAGGACACCGTCGAGGTCGAGGGGTACGTGCGCGGGTTCGCGCGGCGACGGCCCGATGTGGCCGTGTGTGTGCTGCGGTTCGCGAACATCCTCGGGCCGAGCGCCGATTCGCCGCTCGCCTCGTACTTCTCGCTGCCGGTGCTGCCGACCGTGCTGGGCTACGACCCCCGGCTGCAGTTCGTGCACGAGGACGACGTCATCGAGGTGCTGCGGATCGCCTCGCACGAACCGGCACGGGGCACTCTCAACAGCGGCACGTTCAACATCGCGGGCGACGGTGTGCTGCTGCTCTCGCAGTGCGCGCGGCGTCTCGGGCGGCCGACGGTGCCACTGCTGATGCCGGCGGTCAGCTGGGTCGGCTCCCTGGTCCGGACGCTGGGCGTCACCGACTTCTCGCCGGAGCAGCTGCGGCTGCTGACGCACGGGCGGGTCGTGTCGACCAACCAGATGCGCGACACGCTCGGCTACCGGGCCAGGCACACGACCGCGGAGACGTTCGCTGACTTCGCGCGCAGCAGGGGGCCCGGCCTCCTGCCCCCCGAGGCCCTCGCAGGGGCCATCGACCGGATCGCCGCCCTGCCCGTGCCCACCGTGGGTGGCGGTCAACCCCCGACGCAGAGCGCCAACTGAGGAGCGCATCAACGATGGCGGATGCCAAGGTCATTCCGTTCGACGACGACCGGACGCGCGGGGGTGCCGTGCAGCGCCCGTCGCGCCGCCGGACCACGGGGAGTCGGCGCAAGGGCGAGAGCGCGGTCGTCCGGGACGTCCGTGAATCCGGCGAGGTCCAGGCTCTCCCCGGACGGCCGACCAGCACCGATGATGTCCCTGTGACACGGGAGCAGCCGGAGCCGCCCCAGGGGGCCGCCGAGGCACAGGACGGCGGCGGGCTGGAGCGACGGATCGCGGGAGGGCTCGCCTTCCTGCGCAAGCGCCTCACGGGCGACTACGAGGTCGACGACTTCGGGTTCGACGCCGAACTCACCGACCAGGTGCTGATGTCCCTGCTGCGGCCGGTGTACGAGAAGTACTTCCGGGTCGAGGTGAAGGGCATCGAGAACATCCCGACGGACGGCGGCGCCCTGATCGTCTCCAACCATTCGGGAACGCTTCCGCTGGACGGCCTGATGATGCAGGTCGCCGTGCACGACAACCACCCCACCGGGCGCCATCTGCGGCTGCTCGCCGCGGACCTGGTCTTCATGCTGCCCGTGGTCAACGAGCTGGCCCGCAAGCTCGGGCACACCCTCGCGTGCGCTGAGGACGCCTCACGGCTGCTGCAGCAGGGCGAGCTGGTCGGGGTCATGCCGGAGGGCTTCAAGGGGCTCGGCAAGCCCTTCGGGGACCGCTACAAGCTTCAGCGGTTCGGCCGGGGCGGCTTCGTCTCCACCGCCCTGCGGGCGGGCACGCCGATCATCCCCTGCTCGATCGTGGGTGCGGAGGAGATCTACCCGATGATCGGGAACTCCAAGACACTCGCCCGGCTGCTCGGGTTCCCGTACTTCCCGATCACGCCGACCTTCCCGTGGCTCGGCCCGCTGGGTGCCGTACCGCTCCCGACGAAGTGGACCATCCAGTTCGGCGAGCCGATTCCGACGGACGGCTATCCGCCGGAGGCGGCCGAGGACCCGATGCTGATGTTCAACCTGACCGACCAGGTACGGGAGCAGATCCAGCACACCTTGTACAAGCTGCTGGTGCAGCGGCGGTCCGTGTTCTTCTAGGTTCTTCCCGTGGCTTCTTCCCGATAGGTTCTTCCCGAGGACATACGACGGTGGGGCGCCCTTCTTCGAGAAGGGCGCCCCACCGTCGTTCGGGGCTACTCGCTGTTGTCGCCGTCGATGCCCAGGCCGGGCAGGAGGCCCGGGAGGAGGGGCGGGAGGGTGACGTCGGGGTCCTCGGGCGGGGTGGACTTGCCGGTGGACGGGGAGCTGCTGGTGGTGTCGTCCTGGGGCGGGTCCAGCAGGCCGCCGGTGGTGCCGCCGACGAGGCCTTCGCCGCCGCTGTCCGAGTTCGAGGTGGACGGCTTGGGTTTGCCGCTGGTGTCCTCGCCACCGCCGACGGAGCCGCCGGTGGAGCTCGGGGCCGGACGGCTGGTGTCCGTGGCGCCGGGGGAACCGGAGCCCGTGGAACGCTGCTTGCCGTCGCCGCCCTGGGCGGGGGGCTGCGGCAACAGCGACGAGTGCGGGGCGACCTCGTCGTCTATGGCGTCGAAGACCGACGAGACCTGCTGACTCACGTCCCCGAGCTGCACGGGCAGCCGGTCGCGGAGCGCGCCCCAGGCCTCGCGGTGGGACTGGGAGAACGCAGAGAGGGCCCGGATCGGGCCCAGGGACTCCGGATCTCGCTCGTAGGCCTCGTGGAGCAGGCGGTGGCCCTCGGAGGCGTCGTGCCGCATCCCGGTGAGGGCGCGGCGGATCTCGCCGAGGGACTCGTGGTCGAGTTGTCCGCCCCGGCCGCGCTCCATGAGGCGGCGGGCCTCGCTGAGGCGGGTCGACGCCTGGTCCAGATAGAGCCGGCCCCGGTCGTCGGTGTCGTCGGCCAGGGTGAGCTTCACGTCCTCGATGCCGCGCTTGAGGCCGTAGAGCGAGTCACCGGGCAGGGCGTCCGAACTGGCGGCTGCCACACCGCCGAAGGCACTCGCGGCCACGCCGACGCTGAGCCCGCCGGCGGCGAGACCCTTCGTCAGACGGGACCGTGGCCGCAACTTGCCCAGTGGACTTGCCCGGTGCGCGCCCCGCGCCTTGCCCGATCGCTGTTCGGGCACCGAAGGGTCCGACGCCTCGCGCCCCGGCAGTGTGCCGTCCCGCAGCATGGCTTCCATCGCGGCCACCAACTGGGCGCGATGGACGACCTTGACCTCGGGGTCGAGCACTGGCTTGGGCAGCTCGTCGAGACCGGTGGTGAGGGCCAGCATGCGGCCCTGCTCGGTCTGTTCCGCTGCCGGGGCCGGTGCCGATCCCTCGGGCTGCTCGGCCGCCGTGCCCCGGTCGGACAGCTCCTCCAGGGCCTGGGCGAAGGCGTTCGCCCGCCGGTGCGCCGATACGTTCGCGATCACTGGCGGCACCTCCTCTCGTCATGACGGTCGACTCCCCAGGGGGTCCTGAGGGTTGCACGACCCCGACCGAGCCACACGATCGAGTGATCGGTGTCGGCCAGGCGCGACCACAGGGAGCCTGTATCCCGCACAACGAGCGGCGCGGCACTTGGGTTACGGACGGCGGATGATCGGACGAGGAAGTCAACAGACTTCGACGCAGGGTGAGTTGAGCGTCGCGGAACGTATGTGAGCGATGTGCTCGGCGGTCCGGTGGCTCAGCCGTGGTGGTGCCGGTGGGCGGGCTTCAGCGGGCGTCGTCCGGGAGGAGGCGGGCGAGGGTGCGGACCGCGCGGTACTGGAGGGTCTTGATCGCGCCCTCGTTCTTGCCCATGACCCGGGCGGTCTCCGCGACGGAGAGGCCCTGGAGGAAGCGGAGGGTGACGCACTCCTGCTGCTGGGGGTTGAGCCGGCGTACGGCTTCCAGGAGGGCGGCGTTGGAGAGGGACTCCAGGACGGAGTCCTCGGGGGAGCGCTCGACCTCGTTGGCGTCGAGCATCTCGCCGGTGGTGACCTCCAGCCGGAAGCGGCTGGACTTGAAGTGGTCGGCCACCAGGTTGCGGGCGATGGTGACCAGCCAGGCGCCGAAGTCGCGGCCCTGCCAGGTGAACGTGCCGATGCGGCGCAGGGCGCGCAGGAAGGTCTCGCTGGTGAGGTCCTCGGCGGTCGCCTTGCCGCCGACGCGGTAGTAGATGTAGCGGTAGACGGTGTCGCTGTACTGGTCGTACAGACGGCCGAAGGCGTCGGCCTCGCCGGACTGGGCGCGTTCGACGAGGTCCATCATGCGGGCGCTGTCGCTGTCCGCGGCGGGACGGCGGGTGGTCGTGGCGGTGGATCCCGAGCGGGCTCGTCTGCCCGCCCGCCCGTCACCCGACCACCGCCCCTCGACGACAGCGCTTCGCCCTGGCCCCGGCTCGACGCCGTCGGCCAGTGCGTAGCACGGGCCGACGGGCGCGGCGGAGGTGGCGAGGGCGGGGACGGCGTACGCGGTGGGGACGAAGCCGCGCAACAGTTGGTTGACTGTCGCGCGCAGCGTAGCCAGGCCCGAGGCGTCAACCCCGACGTGTGGGTACACGGGACTCCCAGAGGCAGAGCTTCCATCACGTGCAGTGCGGAACCTTTCACCCGTCGTAGCGACGGAGGGGCACCGGTTTGCGTTTGAGGAGAATAACGCTTCGTGCAGGCACTGCTACACCCAGTTGCTCAAATCATCGATTACGTCGCTTCTGTTACCGATTGACGGCTGCTCAAGTACCGGTCCGTGATCGGTTGTTGATCGATTGGGTTCGTGTTCCGTCTGGGTGCGGGGCGTGTTGTGGTCGGGTCCGGACGGCGTGACTGAGGGCGGTGCGGTGGGGGTATGACCGCTGGAATGTCGGCGTGACGGGGGCGGACGCACTGGACGCGCGAACGCCGGAGGGGCTGGGAAGACCCAGCCCCTCCGGCGTTCGAGAAACGATCAGCCGTTCAGCGGCGGCGACGGTGCAGTGCGATCGCGGCCGCCGTGCCGCCGGCCACCGCGCCGACGCCCGCCGCCGCGGGGAGGCCGACCTTGGCGGCCTTGCGGGCGGTGCGGTAGTCGCGCAGCCGCCAGTCCATGTCGCGGGCGTGCCTGCGGAGTTTGCTGTCGGGGTTGATGGCGTACGGGTGGCCCACGAGCGACAGCATCGGGATGTCGTTGTGGGAGTCGCTGTACGCGGCGCAGCGCGAGAGGTCGAGTCCCTCGGCGCCGGCCAGGGCGCGCACGGCCTCGGCCTTCGCCGGGCCGTGCAGCGGCTCGCCGACCAGCTTGCCGGTGTAGACGCCGTCGACGGACTCGGCGACCGTGCCCAACGCGCCGGTCAGGCCGAGGCGGCGGGCGATGACCTGGGCGATCTCGACGGGGGCGGCCGTGACGAGCCAGACCTTCTGGCCGGCGTCGAGGTGGGCCTGGGCCAGGGCGCGCGTGCCCGGCCAGATGCGCTCGGCCATGTACTCGTCGTAGATCTCCTCGCCGATGATCGTCAGTTCGGCGACGCGGTGGCCCTGGACGATGGAGAGCGCGGAGTTCTGGGCGTCCTGCATGTGCTCGGGGTCCTCGGAGCCCGCCAGCCTGAACCACGCCTGCTGCCAGGCGAATCGGGCGAGGTCGCGCGTCTCGAAGAACTTCCGCTTGTACAGGCCCCGGCCGAAGTGGAAGAGCGAGGCGCCCTGCATCACGGTGTTGTCGAGGTCGAAGAACGCGGCGGCCTTGTCGTCGCCGAGGACCGGGAACTCCGGTTCCTGGACGGCGTCGGGCGCGGGGGAGATGTCCTCCAACTCCTGGGAGGACTTGCGCGCTGCCTCCGCAGAGGCCTCGCCTGCCAAAACGCTCCGCGCCGTGGCGGAGCGCCTACGGGGAGTGAGCCATCCGAGAGCGGCCATGTCGTGAGCATAGCCAGTCTGTTCGGTACTTCCGGAGTCGAGAGGTTTGCGGGCTGTGAACTCTCCACGACCGTGTCGTTAAAGGAGTGGTCCCGGCGGCGTGTCGCCGTGCGGAAGAGGGAGGAACGGGTGGGGAAAAGGGCAGGTCGTGCGCTTCATGGTGAGGGGGAGGTGTGGATGTTCGGTGCGGAGCGACAATGGCCGGCATGAGTGCCATGTTCCGGCGGACGCCGAAGAATCCCGGTGAGCGACTCGTCACACTGATCGGCAAGCCGGGGTGCCATCTGTGCGACGACGCGGAGGCGGTGATCGGGAAGGTCTGCGGTGAGCTGGGCGTTCCCTGGGAGAAGAAGGACATCACCCAGGACGAGGAACTGCACCGACAGTACTGGGAGCAGATCCCCGTGGTGCTCGTGGACGGCGCGCAGCACACGTTCTGGCGTGTGAACGAGGAGCGCCTTCGCAAAGCCCTCGCGCAGAGGTGACCCGAGATGTGACCTGACCGACCAGTCCAAGTGGTCCCAAAAGTCGCTTAGGATCGATGGGCTGGTTGGTCTCGGGGGCGGGATTCGTGAGGAGAGTGTGCGGTTTTGCCCCCGTCGTGCAAGGCGTCAGGTGAGGAACGAGGGCACGCCCGTGTCGGTTCCACGCGCGTGCGTCAGGTGTGCGTGACCCCGGTCACGTTGGCCGGGCAAATCGGACACCATCTTTGTGCACGCGTTCACAAAGACATAGCCTGCTGTCGACGGGGCGGTCTGGGGACGCATGACCGCCCGCAGCCCCGCTCTACCCGCAGGAGCACCGTGGCAACTGGCCGAACTCACCGACCGGCGACCCGTAGCCGAGGGATTCCCGAGGCCACTGTCGCCAGGCTTCCGCTGTACCTCCGTGCCCTGACCGCGCTGTCGGAGCGCTCGGTACCCACCGTTTCATCCGAGGAACTGGCGGCCGCCGCGGGGGTCAACTCCGCGAAGCTGCGCAAGGACTTCTCGTACCTGGGCTCGTACGGAACGCGGGGCGTGGGCTACGACGTCGAGTATCTCGTCTACCAGATCTCGCGTGAGCTGGGGCTGACCCAGGACTGGCCGGTCGTGATCGTCGGAATCGGTAACCTCGGCGCCGCGCTCGCCAATTACGGCGGGTTCGCCTCGCGCGGGTTCCGGGTGGCGGCGTTGATCGACGCCGATCCGGCGATGGCGGGCAAGCCGGTCGCGGGGATCCCGGTCCAGCACACGGACGAGCTGGAAAAGATCATCGACGACAACGGTGTGTCCATCGGGGTGATCGCCACCCCCGCCGGTGCCGCCCAGCAGGTGTGCGAGCGGCTGGTCGCCGCCGGTGTCACGTCGATCCTGAACTTCGCGCCCACCGTCCTGTCCGTGCCGGACGGTGTCGACGTCCGCAAGGTCGACCTCTCGATCGAGCTCCAGATCCTCGCCTTCCACGAGCAGCGCAAGGCCGGCGAGGAGGCCGCGAACGAGGCCGCCGCCGTACCGCTGGCTCCCAAGGAGTCCGGGAAAGGGCCCGACGGGGATGTCCCCGCCGTGATGCCGGCATGAGTCTTCTGGTCGTCGGACTGAGTCACCGCAGCGCTCCGGTGAGTGTGCTGGAGCGGGCCGCGCTGTCCCTGGACGCGCAGATCAAGTTGCTTCAGGACACGGTCGCCGCCGAGCCGGCCACGGAGGCCGCCGTCCTCGCCACCTGCAACCGCATCGAGCTCTACGCCGACGTGGACAAGTTCCACGCGGGCGTCGCCGAGCTGTCCACGCTGCTGGCCCAGCACAGCGGGGTCGGACTCGACGAGATCACTCCCTATCTGTACGTGCACTACGAGGACCGGGCCGTCCACCATCTGTTCTCCGTGGCCTGCGGACTCGACTCCATGGTCGTCGGCGAGGGGCAGATCCTCGGACAGATCAAGGACGCGCTGGCCCGCGCACAGGAGCTGCACACCGCCGGGCGACTGCTGAACGACCTGTTCCAGCAGAGCCTCAGGGTCGGCAAGCGGGCCCACTCCGAGACCGGGATCGACCGGGCCGGACAGTCGCTGGTGACCTTCGGTCTGGAGCAGTTCACCGCCGGTGGCGACGTCGTGAGCTGGGCCCGGGGCAAGCGGGCCGTCGTGATGGGCGCCGGATCGATGTCCTCGCTGGCCGCCGCGACGCTCGCGCGGGCCGGCGTCCGCGAGATCGTGATCGCCAACCGGACGTACGACCGGGCCGAGCGGCTCGCGCACCTGCTCGAAGAGCAGTACGGCCAGGGCCTGACCGCACAGGGCGGAACGGATGCGCTGGCCCGCGCGGTCCCGATGGAATCGGTGCAGGACGAGCTGACACGTGCTGACGTCGTCATCTCCTGCACGGGCGCCACGGGCCTGGTCCTGACCGCCGAGATGGTCGCCGCGGCCGTCGAGGGCCGGGTGCCCGACGGCACGCTTCCCGCGGAGACCGAGACGCGGGGCGACGTGCGCACGGCCCTGCCGCCGACCTCCATCGGCAGCGACGACGACTGCCCCCTCGACCTGCCCGCCGTGCAGGGCGGCGGCTTCTCCGTGCACGGGGAGGCCGCGGTCGCCGGGATGGACGCGGCCACGCTGGAGCAGCACGCGGCCTGGGTCGACAACGCGACCGTGGACCGGCGTACGAGCCGTCGCGCGCCGGAGCGTGAGGCCGCGCGCACGCCCGCCGCCGACGCCGAGCTGATCGCCGCGCTGGTCGCGACCGTGGCCGTCACCGGGCGGATCACCGAGCTGCGCCGGCCCGAGCCCGTCGCCGAGGTGCCCCGGCCCGCGCCCGTGCTGGCGCTGCTGGACCTGGCGATGCCCCGGGACATCGACGCCGCCGCACACCGCCTGGCCGGCGTGCGGCTGGTCGACATCGAGTCGCTCTCCGAGGTCTCCGCCGACGCGCCGATGGCCGCCGACGTCGACATGGTGCGGAGGATCGTTTCGGACGAGGTGGCCGCCTTCGGCGCCGCTCAACGGGCCGCGCACATCACACCCACCGTCGTGGCGCTGCGCGCCATGGCCGCCGATGTGGTCGCCGGCGAGATCGCCCGCCTGGAGGGCCGGCTGCCCGGCCTCGACGACAAGCACCGCGGCGAGATCACCCAGACCGTGCGGCGCGTCGTCGACAAGCTGCTGCACGCCCCGACCGTACGGGTCAAGCAGCTCGCGGCCGAGCCGGGCGGCGCCGGGTACGCGGACGCGCTGCGCACCCTGTTCGACCTGGACCAGGAGACGGTCGCGGCCGTGTCCCGGGCCGAGGACAGCAGCAGTTCAGAGAACGACGCCGAGAACCGAGGGCGATCATGAGTGACCAGGCACTGAGGCTGGGGACCAGGCGAAGCAAACTCGCCATGGCCCAGTCCGGGCAGGTGGCCGAGGCGGTCCGCCGGCTGACCGGGCGGCCCGTCGAACTCGTGGAGATCACGACGTACGGCGATGTCTCCCGGGAGCAGCTGGCGCAGATCGGCGGCACGGGCGTGTTCGTCACCGCGCTGCGCGAGGCGCTGCTGCGCGGCGAGGTCGACTTCGCCGTGCACTCGCTCAAGGATCTGCCGACCACGCACCCGGACGACCTGGCGCTGGCCGCCGTGCCGGTGCGCGAGGACGCGCGGGACGTACTGGTCGCCCGGGACGGACTCACCTTCGAGCAGCTCCCCGAGGGCGCGCGCGTCGGCACCGGTTCGCCCCGGCGCATGTCCCAGCTGAACGCGTACGCGCGCAGCCACGGGCTCACGATCGAGACGGTGCCCATACGCGGGAACGTCGACACAAGGATCGGTTACGTCCGCAAGGGCGAGCTGGACGCTGTCGTCCTGGCCGCCGCCGGACTGAACCGGATCGGACGGAGCGACGAGGTGACCGACTTCCTCTCGGTCGACACAGTTTTGCCCGCCCCCGGCCAGGGGGCACTGGCGATCGAATGCAGGGCGGGGCACACCGCCCGAGACGCTGAGCTGATCGCCGCGCTCGCCGGGCTCGACGACCCGCACACCCGGGCCGCCGTGACCGCCGAGCGATCCCTGCTCGCCGCCCTGGAGGCCGGTTGCAGCGCACCTGTGGGTGCGTTCGCCGACCTGCTGGCCGACGGGCAGATTGTCAAGGAGCTGCGCCTGCGCGGTGTCGTCGGCACGATCGACGGCTCGACGCTGGTGCAGCTGTCCACCACCGGTCCCGTGCCCGAGACGTACGACCAAGCAATGGCGCTCGGCCGTGAACTCGCCGCCGAGATGCTCGCTAAGGGCGCGGCCGGTCTGATGGGGGAGCGAGCACATTGAGCCCCACCACCCTTCCCGCCGGTCCGGACCACGGTCACGTCACCTTCCTCGGTGCCGGACCCGGGGATCCGGGACTGTTGACACTGCGCGCCGTCGAGGCACTGGCGAACGCGGACGTTCTCATCGCCGAGCACGATGTGCTCGACGTGGTGCGTACGCATGCCCGCGCCGGCGTCGCCCTACTGGACACCGACTCGAGCCCGCCGTCGGTACTCACCGCGGCGTCCTCAGCCACTGCCTCTGCCTCTTCCGCGGCTACTTCAGCGGATACGTTTTCGGGCACAGGCACGCCTCAGCTGACGGTTGTTGACGGCGCGTCAACAACCGTTGGTGCACCCGCTGTGCGGGATGCGGCACATCTTGTCATGGAGGCCGCGCGGGGCGGCAAGCGGGTCGTGCGTGCGGTGTCCGGGGACCCCGGGCTCGACACGTACGCCACCGAGGAGATGCTGGCGTGCGCCGCCGCGGGCGTGCCGTTCGAGGTGGTCCCGGGCGTCGCGGCGGCCGTGGGCGTGCCCGCGTACGCCGGTGTGCCGCTGCGGGACGCGCAGGGCGCGGACGTCCGGTTCGTCGACGCGCGCACGGCGTCCGACCGCTGCTGGGCCGAGGTCGGGGTGTCCGACGGGACCGTCGTGGTCTCGGCGACGCTGGAGACCGTGGCCGCCGCGGCGGGCGAACTGGTCGCCGCCGGCCGTAAGCCGGACACCCCCATGACGGTGACCGTCGCGGGGACGACGACGCGGCAGCGCACCTGGACCGCGACGCTCGGCACGATCGCGCAGACGCTGAAGCAGGCCAAGGTGCTGCCCTCGCCCGAGGGCGGACGGCCGGTGATAGCCGTGGTCGGTGAGCGTTCCGCGGCGGCCCAGCGCGACCAGCTGTCGTGGTTCGAGAGCAAGCCGCTCTTCGGGTGGCGGGTCCTCGTGCCGCGGACGAAGGAGCAGGCCGCCTCGCTCTCCGACCAACTGCGCTCGTACGGGGCCGTACCGCACGAGGTGCCGACGATCGCGGTCGAGCCGCCGCGCACGCCGCAGCAGATGGAGCGGGCCGTGAAGGGGCTCGTGACCGGCCGCTACGAGTGGATCGCGTTCACCTCGGTCAACGCCGTCAAGGCGGTGCGGGAGAAGTTCGAGGAGTACGGGCTCGACGCCCGTGCCTTCGCCGGGATCAAGGTCGCGGCGGTCGGGGAGCAGACCGCCAAGGCCCTGATCGCCTTCGGTGTGAAGCCGGACCTGGTGCCGAGCGGTGAGCAGAGCGCGGCCGGGCTGCTGGAGGACTGGCCGCCGTACGACCCGGTCTTCGACCCGATCGACCGGGTGTTCCTGCCGCGCGCCGACATCGCCACGGAGACGCTGGTCGCCGGGCTGATCGAGCTCGGGTGGGAGGTCGACGACGTCACGGCGTACCGGACCGTGCGCGCGTCTCCGCCGCCGGCGGAGACCCGTGAGGCCATCAAGGGCGGTGGCTTCGACGCCGTCCTGTTCACCTCGTCCTCCACCGTGCGGAACCTGGTGGGCATCGCCGGGAAGCCGCACAACGTCACGGTGATCGCCTGTATCGGCCCGGCCACGGCCAAGACGGCCGAGGAGCACGGGCTGCGGGTGGACGTGATGGCTCCCGAGCCGTCCGTGCACAAGCTGGCCGAGGCGCTGGCGGACTTCGGGCTGCGGCGGCGGGCTGCCGCCGTGGAGGCCGGCGATCCGGTGACGCGGCCGAGTGAGCGGCGGCCGGGGGCGCGGCGGCGGCGGTCGACGACCTGAGGTGAGGTGTGAGAGGGGCGGTGGCTGCTTGCGGCTGCCGCCCCTTTGCGCTGCCCGGCAGTTCCCCGCGCCCCTGAAGGTGGCCGGTGGCCCTTTGCCTGGTGGAATCCTGGTTGCGCTCGGGGGACATCTGCGGGTGGGCGGGAAGGGCGTACAACCCGGTCCTCGGGCGTGCTGTCTGAGTGGGTGACCGAAGCAACGATCGGCACGTGGGCACCTTAAGGACTGCTGCTGTATGCGTACGTCAAGGACGATTGCCGCCGCCACCGTCACCGCCGTACTCGCTCTCGGGGGTGGGTTGTCGGCCGCACCGGTCGCTCAGGCCGCCGCCGCGGGGCCGGCCACTCTGGTGCATGACGGTGGCGAGCTCTGGTACAAGGCCGCGGCCGGGCAGGACAATCGGCTGACCGTCTCGGCGAGGGTCGAGGAACGCGGGGAGTACGACGTGTACGTCGTGCTCACGTTCGACGACCGGGTCGAGATGAGCATCGACCCGCGGGCGGCGGAGTGGGACGAGTGCGTGTATCCCTCCGCGAAGGACCGGACCGTCGTGCGGTGCGCGGTCGAGGCGCCGCTGGGCTCGGACGACTCGCCCCTCTACAACGTCACCGTCCGGGACGGCGCCGACACCGTGACCGTCCCGGCCGGCAGCGCGAGTGCCGACGCGACGATCTACGGCGGGCCCGGCAAGGACGTTCTCACGGACAACGGGCACTCGGCCGTGCTGTACGGCGAGGACGGTGACGACCGGCTCCGCGGGGGTGGCGGCGGCTGGGGCATGGGCCCGTTCGGCGGCAAGGGCGACGACACGATCAGCGAGTGCGCCTATGTCTGCCGCGGGGGCGCCGGCGACGACTTCCTGACCGGGGACGGCGAGAGCAACGGCATGTACGGGGACTCCGGTGACGACGTCATCGAGGGCAGGCAGGGGCGCGACAGCCTGTACGGAGGCGTGGGCGACGACACGCTGCGCGGGGGCCGGGGCGCCGACAAGCTGTACGGGGAGCAGGGGAACGACACGCTCTGGGGGGACCAGGACAACGACGAGCTGTGGGGAAACAGCGGGAACGACGTGCTGTACGGGGGCGCGGGGGCGGACAAGCTGTCCGGGGGACCTGGGCGGAACAAGGTGCGGCAGTAAGGGGGTGGCCTTTACCCGGGGATGCTGGTGTGCCTGAGCGTCCCCGGGCGGCGCGCCTGAGACGTGCCTGCGGCTCCTTTCGGGCGTCGCCCTCGCCGACCCCGCGTCGGCAAAGGCACGGGCGGGGCGGGCGTAGCGTAGGTGTATGTCGAAGTACGGATCGTTTCCCGGTACGCGGCCCCGCCGGCTTCGTACGACGCCTGTGATGCGGAGGATGGTGGCCGAGACCCGGCTGCATCCCGCGGACTTCATTCTCCCCGCGTTCGTGCGGGAAGGGGTCAGCGAGCCGGTGCCGATCGCGGCGATGCCGGGGGTCGTGCAGCACACACGGGACAGTCTGAAGAAGGCCGCCGTGGAGGCCGTGGAGGCCGGTGTCTCCGGGATCATGCTCTTCGGCGTGCCGGAGGACGAGAAGAAGGACGCGCTCGGGACTCCCGGGACCGACCCCGACGGGATCCTGCAGGTCGCGCTGCGGGACGTGCGGGCCGAGGTCGGGGACGAGTTGCTCGTCATGTCCGACCTGTGTCTCGACGAGACCACCGACCACGGGCACTGCGGAGTCCTCGACGACCAGGGCCGCGTCGACAACGACGCGACCCTGGAGCGGTATGCCGAGATGGCCCAGGTGCAGGCCGACGCCGGCGCGCACGTGGTCGGGCCCAGCGGAATGATGGACGGTCAGATCGGGGTCGTCAGGGACGCCCTCGACCAGATCGGGCGTGAGGACGTCGCGATCCTCGCCTACACCGCCAAGTACGCCTCCGCCTTCTACGGGCCCTTCCGGGAGGCCGTCGGCTCCTCGTTGCGGGGGGACCGGAAGACCTACCAGCAGGACCCCGCCAACGTCCGGGAGTCGCTGCGCGAACTCGCCCTCGATCTGGAGGAGGGGGCCGACCTGGTGATGGTCAAGCCGGCCGGCCCCTACCTCGACATCCTCGCCCGGGTCGCGGACACCGTGGACGTGCCGGTCGTCGCGTACCAGATCTCCGGCGAGTTCTCGATGGTCGAGGCCGCCGCCGAGAAGGGCTGGATCGACCGGGAACGGGCCATCCTGGAAACACTGACGGGAATCAAGCGGGCGGGTGCGCAGAACATCCTGACCTACTGGGCCGTCGAGGCGGCTCGCATGCTGCGCTGAGTCCGGCACTGACACATCCGGTACCGCTGAGTTCCTGTACGGGAGCGAGTTCAGTACTGGAGCGCGTCCTCCATGGTCGACTGCCAGTAGGTGACGGCCACGGAGTTGTCGACGTAGACGCCCTTGGCCGGGAGCGCGGGGGACGCGGGGGAGCCGGCGTCGCTGCCGGCCTCGGCGCCCTGGAAGTGGATGACGACCTTCTTCTCCGTCGTGCCCTCGCCGCCGCTGCCGTCGGCGGCGGCGAGCAGGACACCCGCGTAGCCGGACTCGCCCGGGGCCAGGGTCACCACGGCCTGCGGCTGCGACTCCTCGAACACGCGCGGTGCCGACTGCGCCTCGCCGAACCGGACCGTGGGGTTGTAGTAGAGGTCGCAGTACTTCGCACCGGTGTTCTTGACGGTGATGAGCAGGTGGTTGAGCGGGCGGGACACCGGCTGCGCGGTGACGGTGGTGTTGGAGCCGTTGCAGGTGACGCGGTTCTCGGGGGCGGAGGGGTCCGTGGTCCCGCCCTTCGAGGACGCCTTGTCGGCGGTGGAGCCGCCCGTGGTGGAGCCGCCGCCGCCCGTGCTCGTGGAGCCCCCGGTGGTCGAGCCCGAGGTGCCGTCGGCCGAAGCCGAGGAGCCCGTGCTCCGGGAGGTCGAGGTGGAGCGCTCCGCGGACCCCTCGTCCCTCGTGCCCATGCCGTTGTCGCACGCGGTGAGGACGAGGGCGGTGAGCGCGGCGCCCGTCACGGCGAGCAGACGGGCGGGGCGGACGGTACGGGCGGAGCGGGCGGTGCGGAGCGTGCGCATGAGAGGTCCCTTTCGGACAAAGCGAGTGGAGAAGGCTGAGAACAAGTGCTCGAAGCCGTGCCGCTCGACCGGTGGGCCGGGAGCGGCGTGCTTGGATGACCAAAGCTTGTGGGGAGATCCGTCCCGGCCGCCACAGCCGACGGACGATCAGGGACGCTGGAATGCTCGCGAGGGGTTTGACCTGCGGAAACGTACCTTCCCTGGAACGCGGAACGGGACGTGTGGGACGTGAGGGGACGGAGGAAGACGTGTCGGGGAGCGGTACCGCGAACGGCCTGGGGGCTGATTTCGCCGAGCTGCTGCGGGAGTTGAAGGAGCGCTCCGGGCTGAGTTACGGCGTGCTCGCCAAGCGGCTCCACATGAGTACGTCGACGCTTCACCGGTACTGCAACGGGGACGCCGTACCGACGGACTACGCCCCTGTCGAGCGGCTGGCGCGCCTCTGCAAGGCATCCCCGGAGGAGTTGGTCGAGCTCCATCGGAGGTGGGTGCTCGCGGACGCGGTGCGCCGACGCAAGGGGGGTGACTCCGTCGGGGCGGCGGCGGCGGTGGTGGCGGAGGAGGCGGAGCATGGTTCGGTGGGGGAATCCGCCTCGGCTGACTCAGGCGCCTCGGTTGGTTCGAGCGCCTCGGCTGCCGAGAGCCCTGAGGGTCCTGAGAGCACCGGGAGTTCTGTGCGCCCCGAGCGCCCCGAGCGCCCCAAGGACGCGGACGACGCCGACGACGCCGAGACCCTGATCGGCGGTGTGGTCTCCGGTGGGGGCGGAGGGCGAGGCCCGGCTCGGCGGCGTACGCGGGTCGCTCTGGTCGCCGGGGTGGCCGTGGCCGCCGTGCTCGGGGCGGTGACGCTCGCCATGAGCCTGCCGTCGGGTGGGAAGGAGGACGGGGCCGGGCGCACGGCCGGGGCCGCGTCCGTCGGCAGTGGCCGCGAGGAGGCCGACGGCAAGGGCTCCGCGTCGCCCACCGGTGCCTCGCCCTCGGTGTCCGCGAGCGAGCCGGGCGGCAAGAAGGGGAAGGACGCCGACAAGGGGGCGGGGGGCTCGGCCACCGCCGTTCCGACCGGCCCCGGCCCTGGCGGCGCGGGCGCGGGTGGGTCGGACGCGGGTGGGTCGGACGCGTCCCTTCCGGTGCCGTTGAACGTGAAGGTGGAGCCGTACACCTGGGAGGATCCCTGCTTGCAGCGGTATCTGGTCGACCGGACGCCGGCGGAGGTGGGGCCGCCGCCGCTGGAGCAGGACGCGCCGGCCTGGGTGTCGTCGGAGGGTGCCGTGGCGTCGGGGAAGCAGTTTCTGACGCTCACCGTGCAGGGCACCGGCGAGGAGACCGTCGTCGTACGGAGTCTCAAGGTCCGGATGACCGACAAACGGTCGCCCCTGGCCTGGAACGACTACGCCATGGGCTACCCGGGTGTCGGCTGCGGGGCCGGTGTCCCGACCCGCTCCTTCACGATCGCCCTCGACGCCGCGCGCCCCGATGTGAAGCCCGAGGCGGGCAGCAGGAACTTCCCCTATTCGGTCAGTCAGTCCGATCCGGAGGTCTACTACATCACCGCCGACGCCTCCGCGTACGACGTCAGCTGGTACCTGGAGCTGGAGTGGACCGCCGGGTCCCGCAGCGGCACGCTGACGCTGGACGACGCCGGCCGGCCGTTCCGTACGAGCGGCAACAACGGGCGCCCGGCGTACGAGTATCCGCTCGGCGGGCCGAAGTGGGTCCCGGAGGGGACCACGTTGGGGGAAAACGGCGGGAGCGATTCTTGATTGACGAGTCCTCGTCAATCGGCATACGTTCTGCGCTTGTCCCGGTCTTCGGGGCCCACGTCTGCCGATTCTCGGGGGAAACGCATGAACTGGTTCATCGAAGTGCTCAAGAAGTACGCGGTCTTCAGCGGGCGGGCGCGTCGCCAGGAGTACTGGATGTTCACGCTGATCAGCTCGCTCATCTATCTCGCTCTGTATCTCGTCGGTCTCGCCCTGGACTCGCAGGCGCCCCAACTCATCCTCAGCGTGGCCTTCTTCCTGCCGTCCCTGGCGGTCAGCGTGCGGCGGCTGCACGACACCGGCCGGAGCGGCTGGTGGGTCCTCATCGGGCTCGTCCCCTGTGTCGGCTTCATCGTCATGATCATTTTCATGGCCACCGAGGGCCAGCGGGACGCCAACCGGTACGGCCCCGACCCGAAGGCCTATCCGGTGCAGCCCTGACGCGGCAATGTGACGCGGCAACTCCCCTGGGAGGTTAGGTTGTTGGTCATTCAATGACCTGACCCCCCAGGGAGAGATTCATGGCCGGTGACGCGCTCAGCCAGGACCCCGCCGAGCTGCGGCGGAGAATCGACACCACCAAGGCGCACCCGGCACGGGTCTACGACGTCTTCCTCGGCGGCAAGGACAACTACCCCGTGGACCGGGAGGCGGCCGCCGCGGCGCTGGCCGCCAATCCGCGCGGCTACCTCGACGTCCGGCACAACCGTGACTTCATGCGCCGAGCGGTGACCACGCTCGCCAGGGACGAGGGCATCCGGCAGTTCCTCGACATCGGCACCGGGCTGCCGACCGCCGAGAACGTGCACCAGATCGCCCAGGCAATCGTCCCCGACTCACGGGTCGTGTACGTCGACAACGACCCGGTGGTGCTCGCCCACGCGCGCGCGTTGCTCACGAGCGGGCCCGAGGGGGCCACGGACTACATCGACGCCGACCTCACGTCACCGGCGGGGATCCTCGAAGCGGCCGCCAAGACGCTCGACTTCGACCGGCCGATCGCGCTGTGCCTGGTGGCGATCCTGCATTTCGTGGAGGACGACGAGGCGTACCGCGTGGTGCGGGAACTGGTGCGGGCGCTGCCCGCCGGGAGCCGGCTGGTCCTCAGCCATCTGACCGAGGACCTCAACCCCGCGAAGATCCGCGCCGTCCAGGAGACCTACACCAAGCGGGGGTTCACCTTCGTGCTGCGGTCCAAGGACCAGGTGGCGCGGTTCTTCGAGGACAGCGGGCTCGTGCTGGACGCGCCCGGGGTGGTGCCGGCGCACCACTGGCGGTTCTCGGACGGTGCGCCGGTGCCCGAGGCGGTGGAGCCGCACGTGCTGGCCGGGATGGACGACATCGAGCGGGTCCGGTACCGGGACATCAACGATGTGACCGACGCGGACATCAACGTGTACGCGGCGGTGGGGCGCAAGGAGTAGGGCACTGCGGCCCGCCCCTCGCCCCTCCCGATCACCCCGGGGTCAGCCTCCGGTTCCGAACCAAGTCTCCGCCAAGGAGTCCAGCGTCTGGCTGGGCGGGGCCGGGAGGCTGCGCAGGTACCAGTTCAGGTCGCTGTAGACGTGCAGCAGGGTGTAGGCCATCAGCTCGCGGGGGTCGAACGGGGGTTGGCCGTAGGCCTCGTAGAAGAGCTTCAGGAGGGCGGGGTCGGCTCGGGTGAGGTAGAGGCCGACGCTGACGAAGTCGTAGGCGGGGTCGCCGACCATGGCCGGCTCGAAGTCGAAGAGGCCGGTCAGACGCCAGCCGTCATGGGGGTCGACGGTGAGGTGCTCGCGCATGAACTCGGTGTGCAGCAGCACCGGGCGGCGCGCGGCGGGCAGGGGGACCGAGCGGAGGAAGTCAGGGATCTGTTCGAGCCAGGGGCCGGTGAGACCGCCGCTCCGTTGCTGTTCGATCGCCGCCGCGCGCTGGGCGGCGAGGAAGCCGGCCCAGTCCGGCGGCCCGGTGATCGGGACGACCGGCGAGGCGTCCAGGGCGTGCAGGGCGGCGAGGCCCTCGGCGGCCTCGGCGACGATGCGTTCCTGGTCGGGCCGGGGGATCCGGGGCCAGGCCTCGTTGAGGTCCTCGCCGGGCAGCCGGGACATCAGCACATAGCGCCAGCCGTTCTTGTACTGGTCCGCCGAGTGCAACCTGGGTGTGGGGATGGGGAGTTTGCCCCACAGGATCGACAGCAGGCGGGCCTCGCGGACGGCTTCCGCGGCTTCGAAACCCGGATACAGCTTCAGGACGAGGGCGTCGCCGACGGCGTACACCGGCAGCGAGCCCTCGGGGAAACGCACGATCCGCGCGCCTGCGAGACCGAGCTGACCGCAGAGATCCTGGGCAGCGGGTCGCAACAGTGCCTCGTCACCGACGACTTCTTCCAACTCGTCGTTCGTGTCCACGCTGGGCAGCATGCGCGCAGCCTAGGGGGTGGCGACGGCCGTCCGCATCGCGGAAATGGTGGGTGTAGGGGGCATGTACCTGTCTAGGGTGCGGGCAGGGGCGGGGCCGTGCCGTCCGGGAGTGGTGAAGGAGCCGTGGGATGGGTGCCGTGGATGCCGTGCGTGCCGCGTATGACGTGGGGTTTGTCGCGAGGACGGGAGCCGGGGGCGGTTCGGGGGACGAGGGCGGGGCGGGCGCCGGGGCGGCCGTGCCCGGCTTCGCGGAGCGGGTCGCGGCCGTCGGGGGTTCCCCCGTTCGAGACATCCTCGCCGTCACCTCGCGTCCCGAAGTCGTCAACTTCGCGGGTGGACTGCCCGCGCCGGAGCTGTTCGACACGGAGGGGATAGCCGCCGCCTACCGCGATGTGCTCGCCGAGTCCGCGGGGCGCGCTCTGCAGTATGCGACGACCGAGGGCGAGCCGGTGCTCCGGGCGGCGCTCGCGGCGCGGTACGGGGCGCGCGGGCTGGCGACCGGCGCGGACGGAGTGCTCGTCACCACCGGGTCGCAGCAGGCGCTGTCGCTGCTCGCCACCGCGCTGCTGGAGCCGGGGGACGTCGTCCTGGTCGAGGACCCCTGCTATCTCGCGGCACTCCAGGCGTTCCGGTTCGCCGGGGCGCGGGTGGTGGCCGTGCCGGGGGACGCGCACGGGGTGGATCCGGCGGCACTGGAGGAGTCGGTGGTACGGCACCGGCCGAAGCTCTTCTACACCGTGCCCACCTTCCAGAACCCGACCGGGCGCACGCTCCCCGCCGAGCGGCGGGCGGCCGTCGCCTCCGTGGCCGCCCGGCGCGGACTGTGGATCGTCGAGGACGACCCGTACGGCGAACTCCGCTTCGAGGGCGACCGGGTGCCGTGGATCGCCTCGTACCCGGGCGCCGAGGACCGTACGGCGCTGCTGGGCTCGTTCTCCAAGGTCATGGCGCCCGGGATGCGGCTGGGCTGGCTGCGCGCGCCCGCGGGGCTGCGACGGGCGTGCGCGGTCGCCAAGCAGGCGGCCGACCTGCACACGCCGACCGTCAACCAGCTCGCCGCGGCGCGCTATCTGGCCGACCGTGACCTGGACGCCCATGTCGTCCGGGTCGCCGACGCCTACGGGGAGCGGCGCGACACCATGCTCGCGGGCCTCGCCGAAGCGCTCCCGGCGGGCTCCACGTGGAACCGTCCCGAGGGCGGCATGTTCCTCTGGGCCCGCCTCCCCTCCTCCCACGACACCACCGCGCTGCTGCCGCGCGTCGTCGCCCAGGACGTGGCGTACGTGCCCGGGGCGCCCTTCTACGCCGGCGAGCCCGACCGGTCGACGCTGCGGCTGTGCTTCGTGACGCAGACGCCGGAGGAGATCCGGGAGGGGCTGCGGCGCCTGGGAGTGGGGCTGCGGGGGTGACGGCTACTCCCTCAGTCCCACCAGAAGGACCAGACGGGTTCGCGCAGGAGGGCGCGGGCGTAGGAGCCGCGGGTGCCGTCGGCCGTGCCCTGCCAGATGTTGTCGGGGCAGAAGGCGAAGTGTTCGGCCGCCAGGGCTTCGGCCTCCGCCTCGGTGGTGGGCGGGGTGGCCACGGAGAGGACGAGGTGGTCGTAGGAGAGGGCGACGACGCGTATGCCGAAGCGGTCCTCCCAGGAGCGCAGGACCGCGCAGAGCCTCGCCACGTCGTTCTCGTGGTTCGTCGGGCCGGTCCAGCCGATGGCCGCCGGGATGTCGGCGCTGCGGCGGGCGGGGACCAGGGCGAGGCGGGGGTCCTTCAGCCGTGACGGGTCCTCGACGAGGGCGTCGGCGGTCTCGGCGGCGAGGACGTCGGGGTCGGTCACCGCCTCCGGGGCGGGCGTCGGGGCGTTGCCGAGACCGGGCCAGTCGGGGTCGTCCGTGGTGGCGTAGGCGTCCCAGAACTCGGCCAGGACCTCGTCGGCGTCGTGGTCGCCGGGGTAGGACATCTCGCCGGGCAGCAACTCCCACTCCTGCGGCCCGCCCTGGGCGCCGCCGACATCCAGCAGCACCGGGAGCAGGCCCGCCGTGCGACGGGCGGGCTGGACGGCGGCCCAGGCGCCCGGCGCAGCCGTCTCGTCCGCGCACCACAGCAGCGGCTCGTGCCACGGGCCCTCGTCCGTCGTGTCGATCAACCTCCCCTGCGGAAGCGGGATCTCAAGCCCGAGCACGCGCCCGCTCGGGTCGGCCGCCAGCTGGGGCAGCGGGTTGGGAAGTGTCGCCATGCGTGTGACTGTAGGGGCCGACACTGACAGCGGCCCGACCGGTGGGGTCGCTTCGGGGCGGGCGGCGGGCGGCGGGCGGTCGTGCGGCGGGCCGAGGCGGGTGGGTCCGGTCGGCGCGCAAGGTCAAGCGCTCGGTGGTCAACATGAACCGCGCGTTCGTCATCAAGCCGGTGAAGAACGCCGTTTCCGGCACCGACACGATCACCGCCACCGTCACCTGGAACCTGGCCCCGCAGTACAGGTCCGTCGGCAAGGGCCCCCTCGTGAAGAAGCAGGCCATCACCAGCTTCGCCGGCCAGAAGTTCGGCGCCCGCCTCTCGAACGCCTGAGCCGCGCGCCCCGGCCCAAAGAGAACGCGCCCCGGCCCAAAGAGAAGGGGCGGCCGTCGCGACGGCCGCCCCTTCTCTTTGGGCCGGGGTCAGAGCTTGTCGGGCGTCCTGATGCCCAGCAGGGCCATGCCCCGGTGCAGGGTGCGGGCCGTCAGGTCGACCAGGAACAGACGGTTCTCCGTCTGGGCGGGGGTGTCGGCCTTCAGGACCGGGCACTGGTCGTAGAACGCGGTCAGCAGGGTCGCCAGCTTGAAGAGGTACGCGGCCAGCTTGTGCGGCTCGTACGACTCCGCGACCTCGGCCACGGTCTCGCCGAACTGGTCCAGGTGCAGGCCCAACGCGCGCTCCGCCGGGGCCAGTCCGAGCTCCGGGTGGGCGGTGGGGCGGGCCTCGCCCGCCTTGCGGAGGATCGACTGGATACGGGCGTACGCGTACTGGAGGTAGACGGACGTGTCGCCGTTCAGCGAGACCATCTGGTCCAGGTCGAACTTGTAGTCCCGGACGGCCGAGGTCGACAGGTCGGCGTACTTGACCGCGCCGACACCGACGTACCGGCCGTTCTCGACGATCTCCTCCTCGGTCAGGCCCACCTTCTCGGCCTTCTCCCGCACCACCGCGGTGGCACGGTCGATCGCCTCGTCGAGCAGGTCGACCAGGCGGACCGTCTCGCCCTCACGGGTCTTGAACGGCTTGCCGTCCTTGCCGAGGACCGTGCCGAACGCGAGCTGGAACGCCTTGACGTCCTCGTCGTTCAGCCAGCCCGCCCTGCGCGCCGTCTCGAAGACCATCTTGAAGTGCAGGGACTGGCGGGCGTCGACCACGTACAGGAGGGAGTTCGCCTTGAGGTGGAAGACGCGGTCCCGGATCGCGGACAGGTCGGTGGCCGCGTAGCCGTAGCCGCCGTCCGACTTCTGCACGATCAGGGGGACCGGGTTGCCGTCCGGGCCCTTGATGTCGTCGAAGAAGACACACAGGGCGCCTTCCGAGCGGACGGCCACGCCCTGCTCCTCCAGGAGGCGGCAGGTCTCCGCGAGCATGTCGTTGTAACCGGACTCGCCGACGATGTCGGGGTCGCGGATCTCCATGTCGAGCTTCTCGAAGACGGAGAAGAAGTAGATCTTCGACTCGTCGACGAACTTCTGCCACGTGGCGAGGGTGTGCGCGTCGCCGGCCTGGAGGTCGACCACCCTGCGGCGGGCCCGCGTCTTGAACTCCTCGTCGGAGTCGAAGAGCTTCCTGGCCGTCTTGTAGAGCCGGTCCAGGTTGGACATCGCGGCCTCACCGGACGCCTGGAGGTCGCCGTCGGCGTCCTTGTGGTCCAGCTCGTGCGGGTGCTCGTCCAGATACTGGATCAGCATGCCGAACTGGGTGCCCCAGTCGCCGATGTGGTGCCTGCGGACCACGTTCTCGCCGGTGAACTCCAGGATCTGGACGACCGCGTCACCGATCACCGCGGAACGGAGGTGACCGACGTGCATCTCCTTCGCCACGTTCGGCTGGGCGTAGTCGATGACCGTGGTGCCGGGGTGCTCCGCGAGGGGCACGCCGAGGCGGGCGTCCGCGTCCGCGTACCGCTCGGCGAGGTTCGTGGTGATGGCCTGGTCGGTGAGGGTGATGTTGAGGAAGCCGGGGCCGGAGACCTCGATCTCCTCGATCAGCTCGCCGGCCTCCACCCGGGCGACGACCTGGGTCGCCAGCTCCCTCGGGTTGGCCTTCGTCTTCTTCGCCAGGGCGAGGATCCCGTTCGCCTGGTAGTCAGCCCGGTCGCTGCGTCGCAGCAGCGGGTCGACGCCGTCGGCTTCCGGGAGGGTGGAAGCGAGGGCGTCGACGAGGCGCGCGTTGACGGAGGCGGTGAGGGACGTGACCGGGGCCATCAGGGGGAGCCGTTCTCCTCGGGGTACGGGCGGATACGGTCAGTATCCCACGGGGGTAAAGCGGTTTTTCTGGGGTGTCTCGGGGGGTGTGGTGGGGGCGGTGCGTGGTTCGGGCGCGGGTGGGTGGGGCTTCTCGCGCAGTTCCCCGCGCCCCTGAAAGGCAGGGGCTGCGCCCCGTGCCTCTCAGGACCACCCGCACCCCCAAGTTATTGGGTGCCCAGTTCGCTCCCCGGAGTGAAAGGCTGGGAGAATGGCGCGGTCGCCCGGGACCGTAACCGGCGGCCATGGAAACTCCAGGAAAAAAGAGGACGTGCCGATCGTGGCTCAGAGCACCGAGACCACCGACTGGGTCTCCCGTTTCGCGGATGAGGTCATCGAGGAGTCGGAGCGTCGGGCCCCGGGCAAACCGGTCGTCGTCGCGTCCGGCCTGTCGCCGTCCGGCCCGATCCACCTCGGCAACCTCCGCGAGGTCATGACCCCGCACCTCGTCGCCGACGAGATCCGCCGCCGCGGCCACCAGGTCCGGCACCTCATCTCCTGGGACGACTACGACCGCTACCGCAAGGTCCCAGGCGGCGTCGACGGCGTCGACGGCTCCTGGGCCGAGCACATCGGCAAGCCCCTCACCTCCGTGCCCGCCCCCCAGGGCTCCGCCCACCCCAACTGGGCCGAGCACTTCAAGGCGGCGATGGTCGACGCGCTCGCCGAGATGGGCGTCGAGTTCGACGGGATCAGCCAGACCGCGCAGTACACCTCCGGCGTGTACCGCGAGCAGATCCTGCACGCCATGAAGCACCGCGGGGACATCGACGCGATCCTCGACCAGTACCGCACCAAGAAGGCCCCGGCGAAGAAGCAGTCGCAGAAGCCGGTGGACGAGGCGGAGCTGGAGGCGGCGGAGGGTTCCGGCGCCGCCGGCGAGGACGACGGCAGCTCCGGCACCGCCGGGTACTTCCCGTACAAGCCCTACTGCGGGCAGTGCGGCAAGGACCTCACCACCGTCACCGCCTACGACGACGACACCACCGAGCTGACCTACACCTGCACGGCCTGCGGCTACTCCGAGACCGTCGCGCTGAACGAGTTCGACCGCGGCAAGCTCGTCTGGAAGGTCGACTGGCCGATGCGGTGGGCGTACGAGGGCGTGGTCTTCGAGCCGAGCGGCGTCGACCACTCCTCGCCCGGGTCCAGTTTCCAGGTCGGCGGGCAGATCGTAGGGATCTTCGGCGGCGAGCAGCCCATCGGCCCGATGTACGCCTTCGTCGGCATCAGCGGCATGGCCAAGATGTCGTCGTCCAAGGGGGGCGTGCCGACGCCCGCCGACGCGCTGAAGATCATGGAGCCGCAGCTGCTGCGCTGGCTCTACGCCCGCCGTCGGCCCAACCAGTCCTTCAAGATCGCCTTCGACCAGGAGATCCAGCGGCTCTACGACGAGTGGGACAAGCTCGACGCCAAGGTCACGGACGGGTCCGCCCTGCCGGCCGATGTCGCCGCGCACTCCCGCGCGGTGCGTACTGCCGCCGGTGAGCTGCCGCGCACGCCCCGCCCGATGCCGTACCGGACCCTCGCCTCCGTCGCCGACATCACCGCGGGCGCCGAGGACCAGACCCTGCGCATCCTCAGCGAACTCGACCCCACCGACCCGCTCTCCAGCCTCGACGAGGTACGGCCGCGGCTCGACAAGGCCGAGGCCTGGATCAACACCCAGGTGCCCGCCGACCAGCGGACCATCGTGCGCGAGGAGGCCGACGCCGAGCTGCTGAAGTCCCTCGACGAGGCGTCCCAGCAGTCGCTGCGGCTGCTGCTCGACGGGCTCGCCGAGCACTGGTCGCTCGACGGGCTGACGCACCTCGTCTACGGCGTGCCCAAGGTGCAGGCCGGGTTCTCGGCGGACGCCACGCCCAAGGAGCTGCCGGCGGAGATCAAGACGGCCCAGCGGTCGTTCTTCGCCCTGCTCTACCACTTGCTCGTCGGGCGGGACACGGGGCCGCGACTGCCCACGCTGCTGCTGGCGGTGGGGCAGGAGCGGGTGCGGGCCCTGCTCGGGGGATAAGGCCGCGTCGTGACATGAGGAGGGGCCCCCCCGGGTGAACACCCG
>NZ_JAVRFJ010000068.1:0-34740 GCF_031845845.1 Streptomyces gottesmaniae | reverse complement strand
GGGGGTGCCCTCGGAACGGGGGAAGAACTCGTACCAGGAGCCGAACAGGGCCCGCTCGCGTTCCACGAGCAGGGGCAGTGGTTCGGAGGAGGTGACCAGTTCCCGCAGGGGGTGACGGGCCAGGACCTCGTCGACCTCCGGCGCCAACGCCGCCGCCAGACGGGCCGAGGCGGGCCGTGCGGTGTCCCGGAGCGCTTCCACGGCGGCGAGCAGGGTGCCTCGTCCGCTCTTGCCCTCGGGCACCCCGGCGGCGGCGCGCTCGTGGAGGACGGCGCCCTCCTCCAGCACCGACTCGGTGTCGATGCCGGCCGGGACCTTGATGCGCGCGTGGTGGCGCCAGGTGGCGACCGGGTCGCCCCAGCCCTCCACGGCGAAGGACCAGAGGCCCTCGCTCGGAACGGAGACGGTGGCGCCCCAGCGGTCGGTGCCGGGGGCGAGTTCGCGCATCGGGGTCCACCCGGCCGGGCGGCCCTCCGGGTCCCGGAGCACGACATTGGCGGCGACCGCGTCGTGGCCCTCCCGGATGACGACGGCCGAGACCTCGAAGGCCTCGCCCACGACGGCCTTCGCCGGTCGGCGGCCGTGGTGGACGGTCGGCCGCACATCGAGGACCGGTATCCGTCCGATCGTGGGAGCGCCCGGAGCCTTCGGGGGTGTCGGGGGCGCCGAGTCCGGCGCGGGCGGGCCGGTGTGCGCCCGGCGTGCGGGGCGTGCGGCGGTGCTGTCGGGTGGGGCGGGGGTGGTACTGGTCGTCAGGGGTGCTGACGAGTGGTGCGTGGCGGGCATGACCGCTCCTGTCCGCGTCAACGTGGGTGGGCGGATGAGGGTGTGGGGAGGTGGGGCCAGCGGGACGTACCGGTGGAGCCTTCCCACACAGTGCGGGTGGGCATTCCGGCACTTTGTTAACTACTCACGCGTATGTCTACACACAAGACCGGCCTCGTCCGAAGGGGTCGAGGCCGGTCACTGTAGTCGCTCTCGGTAAAGAGCCGTTCACCTGTGGTGTTACGGGTTCCTACAGGTTGTCGACGAGGAGAAGCCTGTTCGGGGAGCCCGGATTTCTTTTCTTGACCTTGCCCGAAACCGCACCCTCCACCAACGCCTCGGCCACCTCTGCCGGAGCGGCCCGCGGGTGTTCGGCCAGATACAGTGCCGCCGCGCCCGCGGCGTGCGGCGAGGCCATCGACGTACCGGAGTGGGTCGCCTTCGCGGTGTCGCCCCGGTGGGAGGCCGAGGTGATGGACCTCCCGGGGGCGAACAGGTCCAGGCTCGGGCCCCAGTTCGAGAAGTCGGCGCGGACGTCCTTGCGGTCGGTGGCGCCGACCGTGATCGCCTGCTTGACGCGTGCGGGTGAGTACAGGCCCGCGGCGCGTCCGTCGTTGCCCGCGGCCACCGTGTAGGTGACCCCGGAGGCTATGGAGTTGCGTACGGCCGCGTCGAGTTGGGCGTTGCCGAGGCCGCCGAGGCTCATGTTGGCCACGGCCGGTTTCCTCGCGTGCGCGGTGACCCAGTCGATACCCGCGATGACCTGGGCGGTCGTTCCCCCGCCCGCGTCGTCGAGCACGCGTACGGCGACGACCTTCGCCTTCTTGGCGACCCCGTACGCGGTGCCGGCGACGGTCCCCGCGACATGGGTGCCGTGGCCGTTGCCGTCCTGGGCCGTCCGGTCGTTCTGCACGAAGTCCCAGCCGTTGCTCGCCCGTCCACCGAAGTCCTTGTGGCTGATCCGTATGCCGGTGTCGATCACGTACACGGTGACCCCCCTGCCCGCGGAGCCCGGCCAGGTGTAGCTCTTGTCGAGCGGCAGGCTCGGCTGGTCGACGCGGTCCAGCCCCCACGAGGGCGGGTCGGCCCGACGGCCGTCGTACGTGACCTTCGAGTCCTGGACGACCGACGCCACGCGGGAGTCCGCCGCGAGCCGCCTGGCCTGTTTCTCACCGACCGTCACGGAGTAGCCGTTCAGAGCGGCGCTGTACATATGGCGTATTTTCGCCCCGTACTTCGACGCTATGGCCCTTCCCGCCGTCGACGGAGCCTTCGTTCCCGGTTCGAGGGTGACGATGTAACTGCCGTTGACGGAACCGGGATCACCGGCGCCGTGGACGAACCCCTCCGGTGCGGCGTGCGCGGGCAGACTGATGGCCGAAAGCACCGCGGCCGTCAGCACCGCCGTGAACCCGCCCGCCCGGCGCGCACGCCATTTTCTCGCCTCTGCCGGCTGGTGCATGTCTGAGAACCCCCTCCTCGACCCGGCGCTCCCACACCGGGGTTCACCGGAAGCCTCTCGTGCGGTGTGAAGCACCACAAGGCCGCGCAGAGGGGTGGAATCAGCCAATATCACCCGTGGGGTACATGGGAAGGTTGCTGCGGGGTTGCGGCGAATTCAGGACTGAACGGACCGGGGCGGACTGCCCCGCCGGGCGGCCGGGGTACGGATGCGCCGTAATTGCATACGGAGGGACGCGCCGTAGTTGCCACGGCCCCCGCGCCGCTACCGTCGGGGGTGACGAACGGCGCACAGCGGAGTGCGTCCCCCGGCCCGTACGTCCTGGCGCGAAGGTGGAATCCTCTGTGAAGGCCATCCGCAGATTCACCGTCCGACCCGTCCTGCCCGAAGCCCTCCACCCGCTCAGCGAACTGGCGCGCAATCTGCGCTGGTCCTGGCACCCGGAGACCCGTGACCTCTTCCAGTCGGTCGATCCCGAGCGCTGGGCCGCGTCCGGCGGCGATCCCGTACGGCTCCTCGGCTCCGTCTCCGTCCGGCGCCTGGCCGAACTCGCCGAGGACCGGCGCTTTCTGCGCCGGCTGACCGCCGCCGCCGACGACCTGCGCGACTACGTCACCGGCGACCGTTGGTACCAGGGGCAGGCGCAGAGTGCCGAACTCCCGGCCGCCATCGCCTACTTCTCGCCCGAGTTCGGCATCACGGCCGCGCTGCCGCAGTACTCCGGCGGCCTCGGCATCCTCGCCGGCGACCATCTGAAGGCGGCCAGCGACCTCGGTGTCCCGCTGATCGGCGTCGGCCTGCTCTACCGGCACGGCTACTTCCGCCAGTCCCTGTCCCGGGACGGCTGGCAGCAGGAGCACTATCCGGTGCTCGACCCGAACGAACTGCCCCTGGTCCCGCTCCACGAGGCCGACGGCACCCAGGCGCAGGTCGGCCTGGCGCTCCCCGGCGGCCGTCGGCTGCACGCCCGGATCTGGCAGGCGCAGGTCGGCCGGGTGCCCCTGCTGCTGCTCGACTCGGACGTCGAGGAGAACGACCTCGGCGAACGCGGGGTGACCGACCGGCTCTACGGCGGCGGCAGCGAACACCGGCTCCTCCAGGAGATGCTGCTCGGCATAGGGGGTGTCCGGGCCGTCCGCACGTACTGCAGGCTCACCGGTCACGCCGGGCCCGAGGTCTTCCACACCAACGAGGGCCACGCCGGCTTCCTCGGCCTGGAACGCATCGCCGAGCTCGGCGACGAGGGGCTCGACTTCGACGCCGGCCTGGAGGCGGTCCGCTCCGGCACCGTCTTCACCACGCACACCCCCGTCCCGGCCGGCATCGACCGCTTCGACCGTGAACTGGTCGCCCGCCACTTCGGCCCGGACGCCGAACTCCCGCGCATCGACGTGGGCCGCATCCTGGGGCTCGGCATGGAGACGTACCCGGGCGGCGACCCGAACGTCTTCAACATGGCCGTGATGGGGCTCCGGCTCGCCCAGCGCGCCAACGGGGTCTCGCTGTTGCACGGGCAGGTCAGCCGGGAGATGTTCTCCGGCCTGTGGCCGGGCTTCGACCCGGACGAGGTCCCCATCACCTCGGTGACGAACGGCGTGCACGCCCCGACCTGGGTGGCCCCGGAGGTCTTCCGGCTCGGCGCCCGGCAGATCGGCGCCGAACGGACCGAGGACGCCATGTCCGTCGGCGGCTCCGAGCGCTGGGACGCCGTCGGTGACATCCCCGACCAGGACATCTGGGACCTCCGCCGCGACCTGCGCGAGCAACTGGTCGTCGAGGTACGGGAACGCCTGTACGCCTCCTGGCGGCAGCGCGGCGCCGGCACGGCCGAACTCGGCTGGATCGAGGGCGTGCTGGACCCGGACGTCCTGACGATCGGCTTCGCCCGCCGTGTCCCCTCGTACAAGCGTCTGACCCTGATGCTGCGCGACCAGGACCGTCTGATGGAGCTGCTGCTCCACCCGGAACGCCCGATCCAGATCGTGATCGCGGGCAAGGCGCACCCGGCGGACGATGGCGGGAAACGCCTGATCCAGGAGCTGGTGCGGTTCGCGGACGACCCGCGCGTCCGCCACCGGATCGTGTTCCTCCCCGACTACGGCATGGCGATGGCGCAGAAGCTGTACCCGGGCTGCGACGTGTGGCTGAACAACCCGCTGCGCCCGCTGGAGGCGTGTGGGACGAGCGGGATGAAGGCGGCGCTCAACGGCTGTCTCAATCTCTCCGTCCTGGACGGCTGGTGGGACGAATGGTTCCGGCCGGACTTCGGCTGGGCGATCCCGACGGCCGACGGGACGGCGACGGACGAGGACCAGGACCGCCGGGACGACGTGGAGGCGGCGGGGCTCTACGACCTGCTGGAGCAGCGGGTGGCCCCCCGCTTCTACGAGCGCGGCCAGGGCGGTCTGCCCGACCGCTGGATCGAGATGGTCCGCGAGACGCTCACGCACCTGGGGCCCAAGGTGCTGGCGGGCCGCATGGTGCGGGAGTACGTGGACCGCCTCTACACCCCGGCCGCCCGCGCCCACCGCGCCCTGTCACCGGACGTGGCCCGCGAACTGTCCGAGTGGAAGGCGCGGGTGCGGGGCGCCTGGCACCGGGTGAGCGTGGACCATGTGGAGACCTCGGCGGCCCCGCTCAGTACGGCCGCCGAGCTGGGCGCGACGCTCGTGCTCCGGGTCCGGGTCAACCTCGGCGACCTGGTCCCGGACGACGTCGAGGTCCAGGCCGTCTCGGGCCGGGTGGACGCCGAGGACCGCATCACGGACGCGACCTGCGTCCCGCTGAAGCCGGCGAGCGGCCCCGACGACGAGGGCCGCTGGATCTACGAGGGCCCACTCTCCCTGGACCGCACGGGCTCCTTCGGCTACACGGTCCGCATCCTCCCGACCCACCGCCTCCTGGCCTCCTCCGCCGAACTGGGCCTGGTGGTGGTGCCCTCGGAGGAGCTGGGGGAGGGGGCGGGGGTGCTGATGCGCTGAGTCGAGCGGGCGGGGTGTGCGGAGTTCACCCCGCCCGCTGCCTGGCGGCGGCGACCGGAAACATGTCCGCGCGGGCCGATGACCGCCAAGCCTTCCTCGGCACCGTGACCACCACAGCTTCGCTCATCGGGCTTCGCGGCTGGGTCCCGGCCTCACAGAGCGATCGCTCGATACGACAGAGCCTGATCGACCACCTCATCCGCCGAGAGCTCCCGCTCCGGCGGCCAGAAGATCAAGTCGCTGACGTGACCGGACGGGCATGCCAAGGCTCTGTCGAGTCCCTTCAGCCAGTCGGCCACCTCGTCGTCGGAGGCGTAGTCCGCTTCCATGATCCGCCGCACGAGCGCGACCGCCTCCGCGCGGCTCACTTCCACCGCACTCATCAGGCCTCCTTTCTGGCGCGTCTACCGTGGCGGAGCGTGATGACGACGGTCACCAACGTCATGACCGAGTACACCTAGTCGCCGCCGCCACCCCCACCGCCGTCCCCGCCACCCCCGCCGTCGCCGCCCCCCGAGTCGCCGCCGTCTCCGCCGTCCGAGCCCCAGCCGTCGCTGCCGCCGGGCTCGTTGTCGTCGCCGCTGTTGCCGAGGTTGCTGAACCAGGTGCGGTCCCACCATTCGTCGAGGACGATCGGTTCGCTCTCGCGCGCCGGGCGCTTGCGGTTCGCCGGGAAGCGGGCCAGGCCTGTCGTGTCCCCGAGGCCGAAGGCGACGGAGAAGACATGGGCCATGACGGCGTCCAGGGGGTCGGCGCTCTCATGGTGCACGGGTGCCAGCGGCAGCAGCACCGAGCCCGGGTCGAGTACCTGGCGGCGAGGCGGACGGGTCAGCAGGGCGACGCGGCGTTCGTCGCGCAGCAGCCATGAACTCTTCCCGCTCTCCCGGTGCAGCACCCAGTGGCCCCCGGGCAGCCGCACTTCCACGGAGCTCTTCGACTTGCGCAGCCGCTTCGTGAGGACGAGTCGGGCCGTGACGTCGCCGACGGTCAACAGCAGGCCCTTCGACGGTTCCGGGGCGTCGCTGTGGAAGCCGCGCGGGGCCCGTATCCGTACGACGGGAGCGTGCGGCCCCCACACGTCGACGCGTACCAGACGCCGGTCCACGGCGACGGTCACCGGACCGGCGGGGCCCGCCGCGTACCGCCGCGCGATCCACAGGGGTACGCCCTCGGCCCGGGCGCGGTCCGCCAGGGCGGCCACCTGCGCCGGTCCACCGCATCGCCGTACCGCCAGCTCCCCCAGCCGGTGGGCGAAGTCGGCGGCCTGCCGCACCTTCACCGGCGTGGAGGTGCCGGTGACACGGGTCACCGGGACGACCCCGGGGCCGTTCGGCAGCCGCGTCAGCGGGCGTTCCGTCCCGCCGCCCCCGAGCCAGTACCCGCGCTGGAACGCCTCGGCCATGGCGCCGAGGTTCAGCTCGCTCAGCGGCGTGGTCCTGCCGCCCCTGCGCAGATGCTCCTCGGTCAATTCCACGGTCCGCGCCAGCGGATTCCTCGACCGTTCGCCGTACCGCACCTGACTCACGACACCCCCGTACGTACGCTGTCCAGCGGAGTTCAGGGTCACATGGCCGCGCCCCGGTGCCTGAGACGCCCGCGTCAGTCCTTGGGGTTCCCCGCCAGCCTCCGCAGCACCACCCCGCACCGCCGCGCGTACGCGTGCTGCAACCCCCGCGTCACCGCCCCGCCCGCCCGGGCGTACCACTTCGCGCCCCGGCTGAAGGCCGTCACCGTCAGCCAGACCGTGCCGTCTCCCGTGCGGTCGACCACGAAGGACTCCTCGCCGCATTCGGGGTGGCCCGGGAGGGTGCCGTAGGCCCAGCCCTTGCGGCGGGGTTCGTCGACCGTCCACACCACGCGGCACGGGGCCTTGATGACGCCGCCCAGGGTGACCGTCACATCGACGCCGGGGGCCGCCTCGGGGGCGGAGGCGCTTATGCCGACGCCCAGCGCGCGGTGCATCTCCCAGGTGCGTACGGCGTTCGCGGCGCGCTCGAAGACGTCCGTTCCCTCGCCTATGCGGGAGCGGACGTGGAGGGGGCTGAAGTCGGGCGGGCAATGGCCCTCGCGGGTCGCGCCGACGGCCTCGTAGGTGAAGGGGCCCTCGGGGAGCGGGCCGGTGGTATGGGGCATGGCGCACAGACTAGGGCGGCACCCGGAGTCGCCTTCTCTCCGGGTACCGCCCCTGGCTCAGCCGTGCGTCACGCGGTGACGTTGACCGCCGCCCACGTGGCGTTCACGGCGGCGTACTCCGCGCTGCTCGCGCCGTAGAGCGAGGACGCCGCGTTCAGGGTCGCCGTGCGGGCGCCCTTGTAGTTGGTCGTCGACGTCATGTACGTCGTCAGGGCCTTGTACCAGATCTGGACGGCCTTGGCGCGGCCGATGCCCGTGATCGTGGCGCCGTTGGAGGTGGGGGAGTTGTACGAGACCCCGTTGATCGTCTTGGCGCCGCTGCCCTCAGAGAGGAGGTAGAAGAAGTGGTTCGCCGGGCCCGACGAGTAGTGCACGTCCAGGCTGCCCAGCGACGACGACCAGTAGTTGGCCGACGAGCCGTCCTTGCTCGGCTGGTCCATGTAGCGCAGCGGGGTGCCGTTGCCGCGGATGTCGACCTTCTCGCCGATCAGGTAGTCGCCCGGGTCCTTGGCGTTGGCGGCGTAGAACTCGACCGCCGTGCCGAGGATGTCCGAGGTGGCCTCGTTCAGGCCGCCCGACTCGCCGCTGTAGTTCAGGCCGGCCGTGTTGGAGGTCAGGCCGTGGGTCATCTCGTGCCCGGCCACGTCCAGCGAGGTGAGCGGCTTGGTGTTGCCCGCGCCGTCGCCGTACGTCATGCAGAAGCAACTGTCGGACCAGAAGGCGTTGACGTACGCGTTGCCGTAGTGGACCCGGGAGTACGCGGCGACGCCGTTGTTCCTGATGCCGTTGCGGCCGAGGACGTTCTTGTAGAAGTCCCAGGTGACCTGGGCGCCGTAGTGGGCGTCCACGGCGGCGTTCTGGTCGGTGGAGGAGCTGGTGGCGGTGCCGGTGCCCCAGACGTCGTCCGCGTCGGTGAAGAGCGTGCCGGCCGAGGAGGACGTGGCGCGGGCCTTGTTGTACGTCTTGTGGGCGCCGCGCGAGGCGTCGTTCAGCTGGTACGTCGAACCGGACAGCGAGGTGCCGATGGTGACCTGGCCGTTGTACTGGCTGTTGCCGCTGCCGGTCTGGACGGCCTCCCACTCGTACAGCTTCTTGCCGGTCTGCGCGTCGGTGACGACGTGCAGCTCCTGCGGGGTGCCGTCGTGCTGGAAGCCGCCGACGACCGTCTCGTAGGCGAGGACCGGCTTGCCGCTCGCCGCCCAGACGACCTTGCGCGGCGCCTTGTCGGCCGCCGTCTTGGTGGAGCCCTCGGCCTTGGCGGCCTTGAGGGCCTGCTTCTCGGCGGTGGCCTTGGTGACGTCGGCGGTGAGGTCGGAGACCTTGACCGGGGCGGTCGTCGCCTTGGTGACGCTCTTGATGTCACCGGCCTTCGACTCGTGGACGACGAGGTCGCCACCGAGGACCGGGAGGCCGCCGAAGGTGCGCTCGTAGCGCGTGTGGACCGTGCCGTCCGCGTCCTTGAGGACGTCACGGACGACCAGTTCCTCCTTGGCGCCCAGGCCTATCTCGTCGGCGGTGTCGGCCGTGGCCGCGTCCGCCTCCTTGATCAGGGCGGTGCGCGCGGCGGGGGTCAGCACGACGGGGGCTCCGGCCGGCCGGGCCTTGTCCGCGACGGGCGCGGGCTGGGCGGTGGCGCCGGAGGTCAGCCCGGTGGTCAGCAGCGCGCCGGCGGCGATGGCGGTCGCGATGGCGAGCGTGGTGCGCTTGTGACGCGCGTAGAGGGGAGACACACAAGCTCCTTATGTGGGGGAGTTCGCTGGTGCTGGTGCGGCGGGTGGAGGAAGAGTGACACCTGAGTCGTGTTCATGTCAGGAGGGCGTGATGATGTTGGCCGAAAGTCAACTGTCCGGTGAATATTGCGGGAACATGAACGGGCGCCGCCCCGGCGGGAATCGAACCGCCGGGGCGACGCCTTTCAGGTGCGGGAAGCGTGTGCCGCGTGGGTGACCTACGGGAACGTCAGCTTCCAGCCGCTGATGATTCCGGTGTCCCGCGCCGCGTTGTCCTGGACCCTCAACTGCCATACACCGTTGGCGACTTCGGAGGAGGCGTTCACGGTGTAGGTGGTGTTGATGTTGTCCGTGCTGCCGCCGGTGCCGTACGCCTTCAGCGTGTACGCCGTGCCGTCGGGGGCGACCAGCTGGACCTGGAGGTCACCGATGTAGGTGTGGACGATGTCCACGGCGACCGCCAGGTTCGAGGGGGCGTTTCCGGTCCGGCCGGAGACCGTGATCGGCGAGGTGACCGCCGCGCCGTTGTCCGGAATCGATACGTCGGTCGTGCTCTCGAACGACGTACCGCCGCCCCCGCCACCGCCGGGCCGGGTGCCCACGTTCACGCCGGCCCAGGCGTTGGCCACCGCCGTGTACTCGGCCGACGTGGTGCCGTACAGCTCACCGGCCGCCGCCAGGGTCCCGGTGCGGGCGCCCGCGTAGTTGGTGGTCGAGGTGAACTTGGTGGTCAGCGCGCGGAACCAGATCTTCTCCGCCTTGTCGCGACCGATGCCGGTCACGGGCAGGTTGTCCGAGGTGGGCGAGTTGTAGCTGACGCCGTTGATGGTCTTGGCGCCGCTGCCCTCGGAGAGCAGGTAGAAGAAGTGGTTCGCGGGGCCCGAGGAGTAGTGCACGTCGATCGAGCCGATGCCCGAGTACCAGGCGTCCCTGGAGGAGCCGTCCTTGCTCGGCCGGTCCATGTAACGCAGCGGCGTGCCGTCGCCGTTGATGTTGATCTCCTCGCCGATGAGGTAGTCACCGACGTCGGAGGAGTTCGCCGCGAAGAACTCGACCGTGGAGCCGAAGATGTCCGAGGTGGCCTCGTTCAGACCGCCGGACTCACCGCTGTAGTTCAGGCCGGCGGTGTTGGAGGTGAGGCCGTGGGTCATCTCGTGGGCGGCCACGTCGATCGACGTCAGCGGGTTGGCGTTGCCCGAGCCGTCGCCGTACGTCATGCAGAAGCAGGAGTCCTGCCAGAACGCGTTGACGTAGTTGTTGCCGTAGTGCACACGCGAGTAGGCGCCGACGCCGTCACCGCGGATGCCGCTGCGGCCGTGCACGTTCTTGTAGTAGTCCCAGGTCAGCGCCGCGCCGTAGTGGGCGTCGGCGGCGGCCGACTCCAGGTTCGAGGGGGCGCCGTTGCCCCACACGTCGTCGGGGCCGGAGAACAGGGTCCCGGTGCCGGACGTGCCGCGGTTCAGGTTGTTCGTGCGGTGGTTGCCGCGCGCGCCGTCGGTGAGGTTGTACGTCGAACCCGACTGTGTGGTGCCGAGGGTCACCTGGCCGCTGTAGACCGTGTTGCCGGTGCCGGTCTCGACCGCCTCCCACTCGTACAGCTTGGCGCCGCTGGTGGCGTCCGTGATGACGTGCAGCTCCTGCGGGGTGCCGTCGTGCTGGAAGCCGCCGACGACCGTCTCGTAGGCGAGGACCGGCTTGCCGCTCGCGGCCCAGACGACCTTGCGGGGGGCGCGGTTGATGTCCGGGCTCTTGGCGTCCTCGGCCTTCGCGGCGCCGAGCGCCTGCTTCTCTGCCCTGCCCTTGCTGACGGTGGGCGTCAGCGACGGGACGGCGATCTTGGCCTTGGTGGCCTTGACGACGTCCTCGGTCGCGCCCGCCTTCGAGGTCTCGACGACCAGGTCACCGCCGAGGACGGGGAGGCCGTCGTACGTCCGCTCGTAACGGGTGTGGACGGTGCCGTCGCGGTCCTTGACCACGTCACGGACGACGAGCTTCTCCTTGGCGCCGAGGTTCAGCTCCTCGGCCGTCTCCGCCTTCGTCGTGTCGGCCTCGCGTATCAGCTCGGCCCGCTGGGCGGGGGTGAGCTTGACCGAGGCCGTGCCGGTGGCCTTGCCCGCTGCCGACGGTGCCTTCTCCGGGGCGGCGGTGGCGGCGCCCGACTGGACGGCCGCGGCCAACAGGGCGGTGACGGCGACGAACGCGCCGGCGGCCGTGCGCCTACGGGCGGTGCGGCCGAAGGTGGTACCGGTGTGGGAGGTGCGTCTGTGGGACTGGCGTCTCAACACTGACTCCTTCTGCGTGGCCGCGGTTCGCACGGCCAGGGGAGACCGGACGACTGGTGGCCGTCCGGGCAGAACAAGGTGTGAACTGACGAACGCGAAACCACATGCGTGGGGGGTGCCGCGCGGCACGTGGGAGCGCTCCTTGTGAGGTTGCTGTGCCGCGGTTGTGGGCAGAGTGGCAGGAGATTGCGCTTCCTGTCAGGAGCGTGTCAAGAAGTTGGCCGGAAACGGTCCGTTGCCCGGTTGATCATGTTCGATATACGAACCGTTCACCTGGTGGGGCGGAGCCCGTTCTACCTGATCCGCTCCAGTGCCTCGCCGGCCGTCAACCCGGTCAGCCCCTCCGTGAGACGGACATGCTCCGCGCAGAACCAGACGGCGTTCTCCGGATGCCCGACCCAGTCGTCGTCGTACGTCCGGGTCTCACGGAAGTACACCAGGGTGAACTCGTCGATCGCCCTCCCGCTGTACGGATCGGGCGGACAGACGGCGCACTTCGGTGGCATCACGGTGGGGAACTCCTCGTTCGTCGTGGGGTCGTGGGGTCACGGGGCGGTGGGTCGTGGGCAGAGGGGGGCCCGTGCCGGGTTGCGCGTCCGTCAGGCGGCCTCCTCCCCGTGCCACCGCCGCCACAGTGCCGCGTACGGGCCGTTCGCCGTCACCAACTGGTCGTGCGTGCCGAGTTCGGTGAGGCGGCCGTCCTCCATCACCGCCACCCGGTCCGCGTCGTGGGCGGTGTGCAGGCGGTGGGCGATGGCGATGACCGTGCGACCGTGCAGGACGGCGGCGAGGGCGCGCTCGGTGTGACGGGCGGTGGTGGGGTCCAGGAGGGCGGTGGCCTCGTCGAGGATGAGGGTGTGCGGGTCGGCCAGGACCACCCGGGCGAGGGCGAGCTGCTGGGCCTGGGGGCCGTCCGTGCGACGCCCACCCTCGCCGAGGCGGGTGTCGAGGCCGTCGGGGAGGTCGCGGACCCAGCCGTCCGCGCCCACCGCCGACAGCGCCGCCCACAACTGCTCGTCCGTGGCCGCCGGTTCGGCGATGAGGAGGTTGTCGCGGACCGTGCCCAGGAAGACATGGTGTTCCTGGGTGACCAGGACCACCTGCCGGCGCAGGCGTTCCGGGCCGAGGTCGACGACGGGCACACCGCCGACCGTCACCGTGCCGGCGGTCGGCGCGTCGATGCCGGCCAGGAGACGGCTCAGCGTCGTCTTCCCGGCACCGGACGGACCGACCACCGCGAGCCGTTCGCCCGGGCGGACCGTCAGGTCCACGCCGCGCAGCACCTCGCCGCCCCGCTCGTACGCGTACCGGACACCCCGTACGTCGATGCGGTCGTCCGCGGGCTCCGGGGTGTCGGCGGAGCCCGCGCGAGGCGCCCCGGCCAGACCCTCCACCCGGGCGAAGGAGGCGCCACTGCTCTGCAGCAGTTCCACGCGCATCAGGATCTCGTCGAGCGGGCCGCTCAGCTGCTGCAGATACAGAGCCGCCGACACCACCGCGCCCAGGGTGACCGAGCCGCGCGCGAGCAGCACTCCGCCGAGGAGGAGGACGAGCACCTGGGGCACGAAGTACGAGACCTCGACCCCGGGGAAGAACACCGTGCGCAGGAACAGGGTGTGGAAGCGGCGGCGCCGGGACTCCTCCAGCGCGTCGCGGCTCGCGGTGATCCGCCGGCGCTCCAGCCGCAGCGCCTCGACCGTACGGGCCCCCGACGCGGTCGCCGCGACGATCTCCGCGACCTCCGAACCGGCCGCGCCCTCCGCGAGATAGCCGGTACGCGCCCGGCGCAGATACCAGCGCAGCACCACCCCGATGCCGCTCAGCCCGACCAGCGCGCACACCCCGAGCAACGGGTCCAGGGCGAAGACCGCGCCGATCAGGAACAGCGCCTGCACCGAGCTGATCAGCAGCTCGGGGCCCACGTCACGCAGGGTCTTGCCCACCGCGTCCACGTCGGCCGTGCCGCGCGCCGTCAGATCACCGGTCCCCGCCCGCTCCACGACCGACGCCGGCAGCGCCAGCGCCCGGTCCACGAACTCCTCACGCACCCGCGCCAGTGTCCGCTCCCCGAACCGGTGCCCCACGTACCGGGCCCAGCGCGCCAGCAGCAACTGCGCCACCGCGCACACCAGGATCCCCGCCGCCAGCCGGTCCACCACGCCGACGCCGGCCCCGCCGCGCACCTCGTCGATGATCCGGCCCACCAGCCACGGCCCGGCGAGCCCCGTCGCGGCCGCCGCCCCGTTCAGGCCCAGCACGGCCAGGAAGGCGCGGCCGTCCGCCCGCACCAGCCGCACGGTCGCCCGCCGCACGGCCGGTGCGTCGGCGATGGGCAGGCGCCCGGAGGGGTCGGGGACGGGTTCCGCCGCGCCCGACGCCTTGGCCGTCGTCGCCGTCTCCGTCACCGCACGACCTCCGCGTCCGTGCGCTCCGTCCCGCCCGTGCCCTTCATGCCGCCCGTGCCTTCCGCCTCGCCCACGTTCCCGCCACCCGGTTCATCCGTGTCCGCGGTGTCCTCGCCGTCCTCCCCGCCGCGCGCCTCCCCCGGCTCTCCCGCGTCCCGGGCCACCAACCCCCGGTAACTCCGTTCCATGGCCAGGAGTTCGTGGTGGGTGCCGGTGGCCGCGACCTTGCCGTCCACCAGGTGGAGGACGGTGTCGGCGTGGTCGAGGACGAGGGGCGAGGTGGTCGTGACGAGGGTCGTGCGGCCCTCGCGCGCGGCGCGCAGCCGTCCGGCGACCCGGGCCTCGGTGTGCGCGTCGAGCGCCGAGGTCGGCTCGACGGCGAGCAGGACCTCGGGGTCGGCCACCAGCGCCCGCGCCAGCCGTACCCGCTGCCGCTGACCGCCGGAGAGATTGCGGCCCTGCGCGTCGATCGCCGAGTCGAGGCCGTCCGCGAGGCCCAGTACGACGTCCTCGGCCACCGCCGCCCGCAGTGCCCGTCCGGCCGTCTCGTCGTCGACGTCCCCATGCCCGCCGAGCAGTTCACGCAGCCGACCCGCGAACAGGTCGGCCTCGTGGTCGGCGACCAGGATCCGCGCCCGGACCTGCGCCAGCGGGATCGCGTCCAGCGGGATTCCGCCCCAGGTCACCGCCGTCGGCGCGTACCGACCGAGCCGGTCCACCACGGCCGTCGCGTCGGCCGGCCGGTCGGCGGCCAGCGCGACCAGCCGACCCGGCGGCACCCGCACCCCCGACTCGGGGTCGTGCAGCGTCGACGGCTCGGCGGGGGCGTCCGTCGTGCCGTGGTCCGGCAGCGGCTCCAGGTTCAGGAACCGGATGACGCGCCGCGCGGCCACCACCCCGCGGCTGACCTCGTACCCCCAGTCGACGAAGTACGACACCGGCCGCACCAGCACGGTGACGTACCCGTACACCGACACCAACTCACCCACGCTGATGGCACCCTGGGCGGCGAGCCGGGCCGCCAGCCAGGTCACCACGGCGAGGAACAGCGTCGGCAGCCCCACCCCGAGCGCCTGCATCCAGCTGGTCACCGCTCCCACCCGGTACCCCTGCGCCCGCAGCCGCTGCGAGTCCCGGCGGAACGCGTCGGCCACCAGCTCCTTGCCGCCCAGCCCGTTGAGGACCCGCAGCCCGCCCGCGAGGTCGGCGATCCGCGCCGTCAGCACGCCCCGCCGCTCCCGGTACTCCGTCTCCGTGCCCTGCAGCCGCCGCATCAACGGCCCCACGATCACCGCGATCAGCGGCATCCCGAGCAGCACGACCGCCGCGATGGGCACGGAGACCGACACGAGCAGTCCGGCGACCACCAGGTAGGCGGCGAGCGCCCCCACCCCCGGCCCGATGACCGTCAGCGAGCCGGCGATCGTCTGGACGTCCCCGACGCCGATGGTGACGACCTCCCCGGCGCCGACGCGGCGTCGCAACGCCGCTCCCAGCCGGACGGCGTGCGCCATCACGACCTTCACCGTGCGGAAGTTGGCGTCCATCCGGACCCGCGTCATCGTGCGGTGCCGCATGACGCTCAGCCAGGCGTTGAAGGCGCCCACACCGAAGAGGGCGGCCGTCCAGCCGGCCAGGGCCCGGTGGTCGCCGGGTTCCAGGCCCTCGTCGATCGCTCGGGAGAGCAGGTACGGGGTGGCGGCGAGCAGCACCATCCACACGCAGGAGATGAGGGAGCCGAGGGCTGAGCGGCCGGCCTGCTGCTTGACCAGCCACCACAGGTAGCGGGCGCCGCCCCGGCGGTCGGGAGTGCCGGGGTCCTCGTACGCGTTGATCATCGGCCCCCGGTTTCTGTGTGGACTCGGACGAGGATGAGTGGGTGGGTGCGGTCTCGGGCGCGGGCCCGGTGGGGCTTCTCGCGCGGTTCCCGCGCCCCTTCCGGGGCGCGGCCCGTCACACCAGGCTGTCCCGCCAGGCCCGGTGCAGCTCGGCGAAGCGGCCGGTTCCCGCGATCAGGTCCGCCGGGGTGCCGTCCTCCACGACGCGGCCGTGTTCCATCACCAGGACCCGGTCGGCGATCTCGACCGTGGAGAGGCGGTGCGCGATCACCACGGCCGTGCGCCCGCGCAACACCGTCGCCATCGCGCGCTGGACCGCCCGTTCGCCCGGGACGTCGAGCGAGCTGGTCGCCTCGTCCAGGATGAGGACGGCCGGGTCGGCCAGCAACGCCCGTGCGAACGCGACGAGTTGACGCTGACCGGCGGAGATACGGCCACCGCGCTTGCGTACGTCGGTGTCGTAGCCGTCGGGCAGGGCGGTGATGAAGTCATGGGCGCCGATCGCCTTCGCGGCGCGCTCGATCTCCTCGCGGTCGGCCTCGGGGCGGCCGATGGCGATGTTCTCGGCGACCGTGCCGGAGAACAGGAACGACTCCTGCGTCACCATGATCACCCCGCGCCGCAGCTCGGGCACCGGGAGGTCGCGCAGATCGACACCGTCCAGGAGGACCCGCCCGGACGTGGGGTCGTAGAAGCGGGCCACCAGCTTGGCGAGGGTCGACTTGCCGGCTCCGGTGGAGCCGACCACCGCCACCGTGCTGCCCGCCGCGAGGGTGAGGTCGAACCGGGGCAGGACCTCGCCGCCGGTGCGGTACGCGAACCGCACGTCGTCGAACACGACCTCGCGGCCCGGCAGTTCGCGGTCCGTCACCGGCAGCTCCTTCGGCTCGGCGGGCTCCGGGACCGACGGTGCCTGCGCCAGCAGACCGGCGATCTTCTCCAGCGAGGCCGCCGCCGACTGGTAGGAGTTGAGGAACATGCCGAGCCGGTCGATCGGGTCGTACAGCCGCCGCAGATACAGCACCGCGGCCGCCAGCACGCCCAGCGCCAGCGACTCCGACGCCACCCGGTACGCGCCCCACAGCACGATCGCCGCGACCGTGATGTTGGCGACCACCCGGGAACAGACCACGTAGCGGGCCATCTCCAGGATCGCGTCGCCGTTCTTGCGCTCGTGGTGCCGGTTCAGGGCGCTGAACTCGGCGTCGTTGGCGGCCTCCCGGCGGAACGCCCGCACCGGACGGATCCCGTTCATCGTCTCCGCGAACTTCACGATCACCGCGGCGATCGCGCTGGACCGGGCCGTGTAGACGCTCGCCGCGCGCCGCTGGTACATCCGTACGAACCCGTACAGCGGCACGAACGACGCCAGCGCCGCCGCGCCGAGCCCCAGGTCCAGCCAGAGCAGCATCGCCGAGATGTAGACGAAGGCGAGGATCACGCCGATGAGTTCCTGCAGGCCCTCGTTGAGCAGTTCGCGCAGCGACTCGACGTCCGTGGTGGACCGGGAGATCAGCCGGCCCGAGGTGTACCGCTCGTGGAAGTCGATGCTCAGGGCCTGCGCCTGCCGGAAGATCCGGCCGCGCAGATCCAGCAGCACGTCCTGGTTCACCCGCGCGGACGCCCCGATGAACAGGTACTGCAGCCCGCCGGCCGCCAGCGCGCACGCCAGATAGCCGACCGCCACCGCGATCAGCGGCCCGTGCCGGCCGTCCCGCAGGGCCGGTACGGCACTGTCGATGGCGTACGCCACCAGCAGCGGGCCCGCCTGCACCGCGGCCTGCTGCAGCAGGAGCAACACGCTCGCCATGACCACTCGGGCCCGCATCGGCGCGAGCAGCGAGCGCAGCAGCGCGAGGGTGGCGCCCGGGGGCGTGGGGAGGTCGTCGTGGTCGAACCGGTCCCCGACGGGGGCCTTCTCCAGGGACGTCGTCCCGTCCGGCCGGCCCGCCGCCTGCCCGTCCGCCTTGCCGTTCGCCTTGCCGTCCGGTTCCTCGTTCGGTTCCTTGTCCGGCGCGGTGGTCAGGGGCGCCGTCATCGCTCGTCCTCCTCGGTGCCGGACATCAGATGGGCGTACTCGGTGTTGGTGCGCAGCAGTTCCTGGTGGGTGCCCACGGCCGTGACGCGGCCGCCGGAGAGCAGGGCGACCCGGTCGGCGAGCAGCACGGTCGACGGGCGGTGCGCCACGATCAGCGCCGTCGTCTCCGCCAGCACCCGGCGCAGCGCGGCCTCCACCGCGGCCTCCGTGTGCACGTCCAGTGCCGACAGCGGGTCGTCCAGCACCAGGAAGCGGGGTCTGCCGACCACCGCCCGCGCGAGCGCCAGGCGCTGCCGTTGGCCGCCGGAGAGGCTGAGGCCCTGTTCGCCGACCTGGGTGGCCGTGCCCTGCGGGAGCGCGTGCGCGAACTCCGCCTGGGCGATGGCCAGGGCGCGGTCCAGCTCGGGCTCGCCCGCGTCCGGCGGGCCGCCCATCAGGACGTTCTCGCCGACGGTCGCCGAGAACAGGGTGGGCTCCTCGAAGGCCACGGCGACGAGGGCGCGCAGCGAGTCCCGGGACATCTCGGTGATGTCGTGGCCGTCCAGCGTGATGCGGCCGGACGTCACCTCGTGCAGCCGGGGGACGAGGGCGGTGAGGGTGGTCTTGCCGGAGCCGGTGGCGCCGACCAGGGCCATCGACTCGCCCGGCCGGATGTGCAGGTCGACGCGGTCGAGGGTGGGGGCACTGCCGGGAGCGGCATCGGGATAGCGGAAGGTGACGTCGTGGAACCGGAGTCCGCCGTCCCCGGCGGGGGCGGGGGCCGGGGCGGGGTGGGCCGTCGGCGTCGACGATTCCGGGGCCTCGTCCATCACCTCGAAGTACCTTTCCGTCGCCGTCGCCGCCTCCTGGCTCATCGCCAGCAGGAAGCCGATCGAGTCGACGGGCCAGCGCAGCGCGAGCGCGGTGGACAGGAAGGCGACCAGGGTGCCCGCCGACAGCACGCCGTCGGCGACCTGGACGACGCCGAGGACGAGCGCCGCACCGATCGCGATCTCGGGGAGCGTGATGATGACGCCCCAGATCGCCGAGAGGAGGCGGGCCTTGCGCAGCTCGGTGCCGCGCAGCGTCCGGGACAGCTCACGGAACGCGCGCGCCTGGCTGCGGTGCCGCCCGAACCCCTTGATGACGCGGATCCCGAGCACGCTCTCCTCGACGACCGTCGTCAGGTCGCCGACCTGGTCCTGCGCGAGGCGGGCGACGGCGTTGTACTTCCTCTCGAAGACGACACAGGTCACGATCACCGGGACGACGGGCCCGAGGATGACGAGCCCGAGGGTCCAGTCCTGGGCGAGCATGATGATCACGCCGACGACGATGGTCACCGCGTTGACCAGCAGGAACGTCAGCGGGAAGGCGAGGAACATCCGCAGCAGCATCAGATCGGTCGTCCCGCGCGAGAGCAGCTGACCGGAGGCCCAGCGGTCGTGGAAGGCGACCGGCAGGCGTTGCAGATGGCGGTAGAGGTCCGCGCGCATCGACGCCTCGACCCCCGCGAGGGGCCGCGCCACGAGCCAGCGCCGCAAGCCGAACAGCAGTGCCTCGGCGAGCCCGAGCAGCAGCAGGTACAGTGCGCCGAGCCACACGCCCGCCGGGTCCCGGTCGGCGATCGGGCCGTCCACCATCCACTTCAGGACGAGCGGGATGAACAGGCCCACGAGGGAGGCGACGATCGCGACCACCGCGGCGACGGACAGTCGCACCCGCACGGGCCGCACATACGGCCACAGCCGCAGCAGCGTACGTACGGCGGACCGCCCGGCGGCCTTCCCGGGCGCCCCGGCCCTCTCGGGTTCCGCGGTTCTCGCGGCTTCGGAGGCCGCTCCCGGTTCCTCGGTCCGGTCGGGTTCCTCTGCGGTTGCACGTGTCGTGGCCATCAGCAGCGAGCCTACGGATCGCCACTGACAACGCCCACCGAGTTTCGGGCCGGACCGCGTCCGGCCGTGAGTCCTACGACGGTCCCGCGCCCGTCCGGGACTCTCGACACAAGCCCCACAAGCCCCACAAGCCCCACAAGCCGTACAGGCCCTACAAGCCGTACAGGCCCTACAGGCCGTACAGGCCGTACAGGCCCTACAAGCCGCACAAGTCGTCCCCCTTCCTCGTCGACGCCGTCGGCGGTGTTCAGCAGACCACCCGCAGCAGCAGTACGCACCGCGCCGGTACCGTCACCGACTCCCCGGCCCGGTGCACCACCCCCGGCCCCTCCCGCTGCTCCTCCCGTGACGTGTCGACGACCACCTCGTAGCGATCGGCCCACGGCGTTCCCGGCAGGACGAAGCTCACCGGGCGGTCACCGGCGTGCAGCACGGTCAGGAAGCTGTCGTCCAGGACGGCGGCGCCCCGGGCGTCCCGGCCCGGGATGTCCCGCCCCGACAGATACATGCCCAGTGTCGTGGTCGGCGCGTACCAGTCCCGTTCGGTCATCTCCGTGCCGCGGGCCGTGAACCAGGCCAGGTCCCGCAGTCCGTCCGCCGAGTGGGCGCGGCCGGAGAAGAAGGCCCGGCGGCGCAGGACCGGGTGCGCGTGGCGGAGCGCGATCAGCCGGGACGTGAGATCGAAGAGGGCCTTCCAGGAGGGGTCCTCCAGCAGGCTCCAGTCGAGCCAGCTGATCTCGTTGTCCTGGCAGTACGCGTTGTTGTTGCCCCCCTGCGTGCGGCCCAGTTCGTCGCCGGCGACCAGCATCGGCACGCCCGTGGAGAGCAGCAGTGTGGTCAGGAGGTTGCGCAACTGGCGTCGCCGCAGCGCCCGTACGCGTTCGTCGTCCGTCTCGCCCTCGGTGCCGCAGTTCCAGGACCGGTTGTCGTCCGAACCGTCCCGGTTCCCCTCCCCGTTCGCCTCGTTGTGCTTGCGCTCGTACGACACCAGGTCGCGCAGGGTGAAACCGTCGTGCGCGGTGATGAAGTTGACCGAGGCGTAGGGCCTGCGGCCGCCCCAGGCGTAGAGGTCGCTCGACCCGGACAGGCGGTAGCCGAGGTCCCGCACGTCCGGCAGCGCGCCCCGCCAGAAGTCCCGGACCGCCCCCCGGTAGCGGTCGTTCCACTCCGTCCACAGGGGCGGGAAGGCCCCGACCTGGTAGCCGCCCGAACCCACGTCCCACGGCTCGGCGATCAGCTTCACCCGCCGCAGCACCGGGTCCTGGGCGATGACCGCCAGGAACGGGGAGAGCATGTCGACGTCGTGCATCGAGCGGGCGAGCGCCGCCGCCAGGTCGAAGCGGAACCCGTCGACCCCCATCTCCGTCACCCAGTAGCGCAGCGAGTCCGTGATCAGCCGCAGGACGTGCGGCTGGACCACGTGCAGGGTGTTGCCGCAGCCCGAGTAGTCCGCGTAGCGGCGGGCGTCGCTCTGCAGGCGGTAGTAGCCCCGGTTGTCGATGCCGCGCAGCGACAGGCTCGGGCCGCGTTCGTCGGCCTCGGCTGTGTGGTTGTAGACCACGTCGAGGACGACCTCGATACCGGCCGCGTGCAGCGCCCGCACCATCCGCTTGAACTCCCCGACCTGCTGCCCGGTCGTGCCCGACGAGGCGTACGCCGCGTGCGGGGCGAAATAGCCGATCGAGTTGTAGCCCCAGTAGTTGCGCATGCCCCGGCGCAGCAGATGGTCCTCGTGGGCGAACTGGTGCACGGGCAGCAGCTCGACCGCCGTCACTCCCAGCTTCACCAGGTGCTCGATCGCGGCGGGGTGGGCCAGACCGGCGTACGTGCCGCGCAGCTCCTCCGGGATGCCGGGGTGGGTCATCGTGAAGCCGCGGACGTGCAGTTCGTAGATGACCGAGTCCGCCCACGGCGTCTTCGGGCGGCGGTCGTCGATCCACTCGTCGTCGGGGGCGTCGTCATGGACGACGACTCCCTTGGGGACGTGCGGTGCCGAGTCCCGTTCGTCGCGCACGGTGTCGGCGACATGCTGCTCGGGCCAGTCCCGGACGTGCGCGTACACCTCCGGCGGCAGGGCGAACTCGCCGTCCACGGCACGCGCGTAGGGGTCGAGGAGGAGCTTCGCCGGGTTCCAGCGGGCGCCGGTCCACGGGTCCCAGCGGCCGTGGACGCGGTAGCCGTACCGCTGCCCCGGCAGGACGCCCGGCACGAAACCGTGCCAGATCTCATGGGTCAGCTCGGTCAGCCTCAGCCGGGTCTCCTCACCCGCCTGAGAGAACAGACACAGCTCGACGGACTCCGCCCCGCCCGCCCACAGCGCGAAGTTGGTGCCGGCGACCCCGTCGGGGCCCACCCGGAACCGCGCCCCCAGCGGTGTCGACGCCCCCGGCCACACGGGCCTTCGTTCCGGCGCGGCCTCCTCGCGCCGGTCGCCGTTCAGCACGGTGGCCGGACGCGCGGCCGGCACCCCCCGCGTCCCCCGCACTTCGTCCTGCTCGGCTGCGCTCGACACCTCAGGCCTCCCGCGGCTCGGTGGGCGACGGAGAAGGGGAGCGAGATGTCCCGTCACCGCTCCCCATCGCGTCGTCCTCCCAAGGGTTCTGCCCAGAGCACGCCTCGCACTCACGTTTCCCGGGGGCGTGCGCCGTCGTTGGGCCGCACGTGAACCACGCACAGACGCACGCGCGCCGCGCCGGGGCCGCCCTGGCCGCCGCGCTCACCTGGGCCGGCCTGCTCGCCGGGGTCGCCGGCTGCACCGCAGGACCGCCGCTCACCAGCGGAAAGGCACCCGACGACACGATCCGGGTCACACCGGAGGACGGCAGCAAGGGCGTGCGCCCGGAGCAGCGCTTCGAAGTAAGGGTGCCCAGTGGGCGCCTGGAGTCCGTGGAGGTGGTGAAGTCCCAGGACGCGCAGGAGTCACCCGTACCGGGACGGCTCTCCGCCGACGGGCTGACCTGGCGCCCCACCGGCTCACCGAAGCTCGCGCTGGCCGCCCGGTACACCGTCGACGCCGTCGCCCTCGACGGCCACGGCCGGCGCTCGGCGCGACACGTCACCTTCACCACACACGTCCCCGACGAGCGCTTCATCGCGTACGCCACGCCCGAGAACCGGGCCACCGTCGGCACCGGGATGATCGTCTCCCTGGAGTTCAACCGGGTGATCGAGGACCGCGCGGCCGTGGAACGCGCCGTCGAGGTGACCGCCGAGCCGGCCGTCGAGGTCCGTCCGCACTGGTTCGGCGGGGGACGCCTCGACTTCCGCCCCGAGACGTACTGGAGGCCCGGTACCAGGGTCACCGTCGCCCTGCGGCTGCGGGACGTGGAGGGCGCGCCCGGCGTCTACGGCCAGCAGGACCGGACGTTCTCGTTCACCGTCGGCCGCCACCAGGTCAGCGTGGTCGACGCGGCGCGGCACACCATGCGCGTGGAGCGCGGCGACGGTGTGCTCGCCACGCTTCCCATCACCGCCGGGGCGCCCAAGACCACGACGTACAACGGGAAGATGGTCGTCACCGAGATGCTGGAGGTGACCCGGATGAACGGGGCCACCGTGGGCTTCAGGAAGGCGAACGGCAAGAGCGAGTACGACATCCCCGACGTCCCGCACGCCATGCGCCTGACCACCTCCGGCACCTTCCTGCACGGCAACTACTGGGCCCCGGACGCCTTCGGCCGGGCCAATGTCAGCCACGGCTGTGTCGGCCTGCGCGATGTGAAGGGCGGCGATTCCGGCACCCCCGCGGGCTGGTTCTTCGACCGCAGCCTCGTCGGGGACGTCGTCGAGGTCGTCAACAGCAATGACAAAAAGGTCGCTCCCGACAATGGCCTCGGAGGGTGGAACATGGGATGGAAGGAGTGGAAAGCGGGTGCCGCGGTGAAGTAGACCGACATGGCGCCGACATGAGACCCGGCACGGCACCGGCAGGGGGGACGCGCGTGATCATCCGAGTTGGGACTGAACGGTGACATTCACCGAGGCCAAATCATCCCGATCATCTGGTTAATGTACGTGCGTACGCGCACGCTGCGCGTAGGGGTGCGGGCCTGCTCAGGCCGTGCGAGGGGAGAACAGAGAGTTGAACGGGCGACCGATATCGGGGGCGTCGGTTGGCGCGCGGACTCGGCGGCGCAGGGGGGCCCTGGCCATGCTGCCGGTCCTGATGCTGCTCGCCGTCACCGCGTGCGGCGGAGGCGGGGGCGCGGACTCCGGCTCCGGCGGTGGCAAGGAGAAGGGATCCGACAGGACCGCCTCCGACAAGGCGGCCACCAAGGCCTCGGAGGCGGTGGTCTCCATCGCCCCGAAGAACGGCGCCGATTCCGTGGCGACCAGCGGCGCCCTCAAGGTGACCGCCACGAAGGGCAAGCTGTCCGAGGTCACGGTCGAGAACGACAAGGGCGAGAAGATCGAGGGCGAGATAGCGAAGGACGGCTCCAGCTGGACGCCGTCCATCCACCTCAACTCCGCCACCGAGTACAAGGTGCACGCCGTCGCGAAGGACTCCGAGGGGCGCGAGGCCGCCGAGGACTCGACCTTCACCACGCTGACCCCGAAGAACACCTTCGTCGGCATCTTCACCCCCGAGGACGGCTCGAAGGTCGGCGTCGGCATGCCGTTCTCGATCCGCTTCACCCGGGGCATCACCGCGCCCGAGGACGTCGAGAAGGCCATCACCATCAAGACCGAGCCGGCCGTCGACGTCGAGGGCCACTGGTTCGGCAACGACCGTATCGACTTCCGCCCGGAGAAGTACTGGAAGGCCGGCACCAAGGTCACCGTCGACCTCAACCTCGACGGTGTCGAGGGCCGCGACGGCGTCTACGGCGAGCAGAACAAGAAGGTCTCCTTCACCATCGGCCGCAGCCAGGTCTCCACGGTCGACGTCAAGAAGCTCACCATGAAGGTCGAGCGGGACGGCAAGGTCATCAAGACCATTCCGGTCACCACCGGCAAGCCCGGCATGGAGACCTGGAACGGCCAGATGGTCATCAGCGAGCGCCTGAGCGTGACCCGGATGAACGGCGAGACAGTCGGCTACGGCGGCGAGTACGACATCAAGGACGTGCCGGACGCCATGCGGCTGACCAACTCCGGCACCTTCATCCACGGCAACTACTGGGGCGGCGACGCCTTCGGCAACTACAACGCCAGCCACGGCTGCATCGGGCTGCGCGACACCCGCGGCGGCTGGGACCGGAAGGCGCCGGGCGCCTGGTTCTTCGACAACTCGATGATCGGTGACGTCGTCGTGGTCAAGAACTCCAACGACCGGATCGTCGACCCGGACAACGGCTACAACGGCTGGAACATGTCGTGGGACAAGTGGAAGGCGTGAGCGCCACCGCCTGAGAACCTGACGCACGGCCCCGGTGTGATGTAAGGCACCGGGGCCGTCGCCGTTAGTCGCGGTTAACCTGCGGAGCATGACCGTGCATCTCGAAGTCGCCGAAGGCGTGGGCACCATCCGCCTCGACCGCCCCCCGATGAACGCCCTGGACATCGCGACCCAGGACCGCCTCAAGGAACTCGCCGAGGAGGCGACGGACCGGGACGACGTACGCGCCGTCGTCCTCTACGGAGGAGAGAAGGTGTTCGCGGCCGGCGCGGACATCAAGGAGATGCAGGCCATGGACCACGCGGCGATGGTCGCCCGGTCCCGGCCCCTGCAGGAGTCCTTCAGCGCCGTGGCCCGTATCCCCAAGCCGGTCGTCGCGGCCGTCACCGGGTACGCCCTGGGCGGCGGATGCGAGCTGGCGCTGTGCGCCGACTACCGGATCGCCGGGGAGAACGCGAAGCTCGGCCAGCCGGAGATCCTGCTCGGGCTGATCCCGGGCGCGGGCGGCACCCAGCGTCTGTCCCGGCTCGTCGGCCCCTCCAAGGCCAAGGACCTGATCTTCACCGGCCGGATGGTCAAGGCGGACGAGGCGCTCGCGCTCGGCCTGGTGGACCGGGTCGTCCCGGCCGACGAGGTGTACTCCGCCGCGCACGAGTGGGCCGCCCGGCTGGCGCGGGGTCCGGCGATCGCGCTGCGGGCCGCCAAGGAGTCGATCGACGCGGGCCTGGAGACCGATCTGGAGACCGGGCTCGCGATCGAGCGGAACTGGTTCGCCGGGCTGTTCGCCACGGAGGACCGCGAGCGCGGGATGCGCAGCTTCGTGGAGGAGGGGCCGGGCAAGGCGAAATTCGTCTGACGGCCGTGGAACCGCGGTCGGCGCGCCTCGGAATCGGGTTCACAAGTTCCGCTGATCGACTTGCAGTTGACGCGGTGTATTACCCGCATCCCCCGAAGGGGCGTTTTATCCGAGCCTTAAGGCAGCCTTAAGAACATCTCGCCCAAGGGGCCTGCCGCTGACCGAAGTTCAGCAGGTTCGCGCAGGTCAGGAGGGCTGTGGCGAACAGCTTTCTGCCACTGGCATATGTCAACCGAAACCCCCGGAATGGTTGGTTCCGGGGGTTGTATTCCTGCGGAACGGCCCCGAAGGGGGCTCGGGACGGCCATGATGGGGGCATGGCGGGGCTGGAGGGTATCGAACAGCCGCGGCGGCACGGGAGTGCGACCGCGGCGCGTTGGTCACCTGCGATCGAGGACGAACGGGCGCAGAAAGCACTGGAGTTGTTCGGCAACCCCACCGAGGCAGAGGTTCCGCTCCCGTCCCGTCCCGAGTCCGCCGCCACCGCGCGGCGGCTCGCCCAGGTCGTCGTCCTGCGCCAGTGGCGACTGTCGCCGAAGATGACCGAGGACGCCGTCTTACTCGTCTCCGAACTCGTGGGCAACGCCGTACGGCACACCGGCGCCCGCGTCTTCGGACTCCGCATGCGCCGCCGGCCCGGCTGGATCCGCGTCGAGGTCCGCGACCCCTCACGGGGGCTGCCCTGCCTGATGCCGGTCCAGGAGACGGACATCAGCGGGCGGGGCCTGTTCCTGGTGGACAAACTCTCGGACCGGTGGGGCGTGGACCTGCTGCCGCGCGGCAAGACGACCTGGTTCGAGATGAGGGTCGCGGACCGGTAGCCCCTCGCCACGCGCACCTCCGCCGATCGGACGAATCGCCGACATTCGCGGGGAACCTCCCTATAAAGGTCGCGTGACCACGCCCCGCACCCCCCTCAAGCAGCGCACCCTCGTGCAGCGCGCCCTTCTCGCGGCCGCCGTCCTCGCCGCCGTGGCAGCGTGCGGCTCCGAGACCGGGCCCACCGAGCAGGAGCAGCGCGTCCAGGCCGACCGTGCCGCCGCCGAAGCCGAAGCCGCCGAGCGGAGGAAGAAGCAGCGGACGGCGGTCCGGGGACTGCCCGGCATGCCTCCCGTGCTGGACCCCCGGGACGTCTACGCCGCCGACCGCCCGAACCGGCTCTCCCCGGTGGTCAAGGACTTCCCGTCCCGGGTGTACGTGCCCAACAGCGAGTCCGACACGGTCTCCGTCATCGACCCCGAGACGTACGAGATCATCGAGACGATCCCGGTGGGCCGCCAGCCCCAGCACGTCGTACCGTCCTGGGACCTGAAGACGCTGTGGGTCAACAACAACCGGGGCCACACCCTCACGCCCATCGACCCGAGGACGGGCAAGGCGGGCAAGCCGGTCGAGGTGCACGACCCGTACAACCTGTACTTCACCCCCGACGGCAAGTACGCCGTCGTCATGGCCTCCCTCGACCGCGAACTCGTCTTCCGCGACCCGCACACCATGAAGCGGATCAAGACCGAGCCGGTCACCTGCTACGGCGTCAACCACGCCGACTTCTCCCTCGACGGCACGTACTTCATCGTCTCCTGCGAGTTCAGCGGCGAACTGCTCAAGGTCGACACCGCGAGGATGAAGGTGATCGGGCAGCAGAAGCTGCCGTTCGAGGGAGCCATGCCGCAGGACGTGAAGATCTCACCGGACGGCAAGCGGTTCTACATCGCCGACATGATGGCCGACGGCATGTGGGTCCTGGACGGCGACAAGTTCGACGAACCGAGACTGCTGCCCACCGGCAAGGGCACCCACGGCCTCTACGTCGGCCGCGACTCCCGGGAGATGTACGTCTCCAACCGCGGCGAGGGCACGGTGTCGGTCTTCGACTTCACCAAGGACAAGCTGACCAAGAAATGGCACCTGCCCGACGGTGGCAGCCCCGACATGGGCGGCGTCTCCGCCGACGGCAAGGTCCTGTGGCTCTCCGGCCGCTACGACTCCGAGGTGTACGCCATCGACACCCGCACCGGGGAGCAGCTCGCCCGCGTCCCCGTCGGCAGCGGCCCGCACGGCCTCGCGGTCTACCCGCAGCCCGGCCGCTACTCCCTCGGCCACACGGGCATCTTCCGGTGACGACCCGCGACTTGCGGTGGCATCTTCCGGTGACACATGACAACCGGGCGGGATGACACGCCTCCAAACGAGTGAGGGTCCCCGGCCCGGCGCCGCACAGCCGAGATCGTGCTCGGCATGATCACCACTCGTGCGCGGCGCCGGGCCGCCGCCGTCGTCCTGTCCCTCTCCGCCGTCCTCGCGACCTCCGCCGCGACCACACCGGCACAGACCCCCGCCTCGACGTCCGCCAAGGCCGCCGCCTTCGTGGGGGCCGCCGCCCCCACCTGCCCCCGGTTCGAGGACCCGGTGCACGCCGCCGCCGACCGCCGCGTGGACGTCGACCGCATCACCCCCGAGCCGGTCTGGCGCAAGAGCTGCGGCACTCTCTACCGCAGTGACAGCCGGGGCCCGGCCGTCGTCTTCGAGCAGGGCTTCCACCCCAAGGACGTCATCGACGGGCAGTACGACATCGAGAGCTACGTCCTGGTCAACCAGCCCTCGCCGTACGTCTCCACGACCTACGACCACGACCTGTACAAGACCTGGTACAAGTCCGGCTACAACTACTACATCGACGCCCCCGGCGGCGTCGACGTCAACAAGACCATCGGTGACCAGCACAAGTGGGCCGACCAGGTCGAGGTCGCCTTCCCCGGCGGCATCAGGACGGAGTTCATCATCGGCGTCTGCCCGGTCGACAAGAAGACCAAGACGGAGAAGATGAGCGAGTGCGAGAGCAACCCCCACTACGAGCCCTGGCACTGACGCCGTCGCCCCACCGGGCCCCACGCGGCTATCGGGCGACGAGCAGGATCTCCGAGCCCACCGGCCGATAGCCCGCCGACTGGAACGCCCGCACGCTGCGGGCGTTCCCCGGCGCGATCTGCGCCCACAGCGGCTCGGCGACGAGATGACGTGCGGCACGCACCAGCGCCCGGCCCAGCCCCCGCTGCCGTACGCCCTCCGCCACCTCGACCGAGACCTCCAGCCGCCCGGCGATCCCCCGGCCCGTCGTCAGGACGCCGCCCTCCACCGTCCAGACCCGTACGTCGTCACGGCGCCGCCGCGCGTACGCGACGCGGGAGTGGTCGGCGTCCGTGATCTCCCGCAGCGGGAGCGGCGGTTCGCCCGGCAGGGGCGAGGCGACCAGCATCGCGTCGATGGTCTCGGCCGTACGGCCCGTCCGTTCCATGAGGGCCGCCAGGAACCGCGGGTTCATGCTCGCGGACAGCGCGTCGCACTCCGTCGCCGCGAGACTCTCGCGCACCCACCGGGGATCCTCGTCCGTGAACACGACGGAGTGCGCCGTGAAGCACAGGACCCCCGCGTCCCGGGGAGCGTGCTGGGCGACGATCGTCGTACCGCCGTCCGCCGGTGGGAAGACCCCCTCGGCCGCCGCATCGAGAATGGCCCGCAAGTTCTCCATCGCCGCCGTGCTCCTTGAGTCTCCACCCACTGGAAGGCCCAGACTCGCAGACATGATCGACAACAGCACCGGCCTTTTCACCATCGGGCAGCTCGCCCGCGGCTCCGGTCTGTCCGTCCGCACGATCCGCTACTGGTCGGACGAGGGCGTCCTGCGCCCGGTCACCCGCAGCGCGGGCGGCTACCGGCTCTACGACGCCGAGTCCGTGGCCCGGCTCGAACTCGTCCGCACCCTGCGGGAACTGGGCCTCGGCCTGGACCACGTTCGGCAGGTGCTCGCGGGCGAGACGACCGTCGCGGAGGTCGCGGCCACGCACGTGGCCGCGCTGGACGCGCAGATCCGCGCGCTGAGGGTGACCCGGGCGGTGCTGTCGACCGTGGCGCGACGCGGCTCGACCGCGGAGGAGATGACACTGATGAACAGACTGGCCCGGCTGTCCGCCGCCGAACGAGGGCGGATCATCGACGACTTCATGGAGGAGACCTTCGGAGGACTCGACACCGCCGACCCCGACGTCCGGACGCGGCTCAGGTTCAGCCTCGCGGATCTGCCGGAGGACCCCACGCCCGAGCAGGTGGACGCCTGGGTGGAGCTGGCCGAGATGCTCCAGGACCCGGGGTTCCGGGCACGGATGCGGGAGACCGTCGAGTTCAACGCGGCGGACCGGGGGCCGGACGCGCCGTCGGGCACCTCCCTGTGGTTCATGAGCCGCCTGGTGCAGCTCGCCGGAGAGGCGCTGCGCGAGGGCGTCGACCCCGCCTCGCCCGCCGCCGAGGAGGTGCTGGCCGGGCTGCTCGGCGACGCCGACCGGGCCGCCGTGCTGGAACGCGTCACGTCGGCGGCCCACGCCGAGCTGGCCCGGTTCCGGGAGCTGGCCGCGCTGGTGCGGGGCGTGGAGCCGCTCTCGGCGCACACCGAGGAGTTCGCGTGGGTGGTCGCCGCACTCCGTGCTCGGGCGGCCGGTTAATCTGACCTGCGTCAGTAGGACTGTCAGCAGGACTGCCTCGAAGAGGCAGGGCACCAAGAAGGGGCGGATCGGTGGCGGACATCGAGGCAGCGCGCAAGGAGTTCCAGCGGATCGACGCGGACGGTGACGGGTTCATCACCGCCGCCGAGTTCAAGACCGCCCTCGCCCAGGAGGGCGACTGGAACGTCACCGAGTCCGTGGCGGAGGTCATCATCCGCACCCGCGACCTCAACGGCGACAAGCTCCTGTCGTTCGACGAGTTCTGGGCCCACCTGGGCAAGTGAGCCGAGCGGCCGAGGGGCGTTCTCCGTCATGTGCGACGGAAGGCGCCCCTTCGTCATGCCGGGGTGCGGAATAGGGAAGGACGGGACGGGGTTGGTGCCTGACATGCATGCACGCGCATGCATTGTGGAACCCGGAGATCTCTCCACTCTCCTCGATCACAAGGGCGGCCTGACATGAAGATCGGCATCATCGGCGCGGGCAACATCGGCGGCAACCTCACCCGACGGCTCACCGCCCTCGGTCACGACGTCTCCGTCGCCAACTCCCGCGGACCGCACACCCTCACCGCGCTGGCCGAGGAGACGGGCGCCACCCCGGTCCCGGTGGCGGAGGCGGCCCGCGGCGCCGAGGTCGTGGTGGTCACGGTCCCCCTGAAGGCGGTCCCCGACCTGCCGTCGGGCCTGTTCGACGAGGCGGCGGACGGTGTGGCCGTCATCGACACCGGCAATTACTACCCCAGGCAGCGCGACGGCAGGATCTCCGCCATCGAGGACGACGGTCTCACCGAGAGCCGCTGGACCGAACGGCACCTGGGCCACCCCGTCATCAAGGCCTTCAACGGCACCTACGCCCAGGACATCCTCGACCGCCCCCGCCCCGTCGGCGCCCCCGACCGCATCGCTCTGCCCGTGGCCGGCGACGACGAGGCGGCCAAGAGGAAGGTCCGCTCCCTCATCGACGAACTCGGCTTCGACACCGTCGACGCGGGTGGCCTCGACGAGTCCTGGCGCCAGCAGCCCGACACGCCCGTCTACGGCCTCCAGGCCGGAGTCGAGGCCGTCACCAAGGCCCTGGCCGAGGCATCCCGGGAACGCACGCCGGACTTCCGCGGGTGACCGGGGCGACCGGGCCGGTGGAGCGTGGTCAGCCGCCGGCCCACTCCCGCAGGGCGGCCTTGCCGGCGAAGTCCGCCACGTTCTTGTCCACGGGGTCGTCCGTGTACTGGTGGAAGCGCCATTTGGCCTTGATGCGGGGCTTGCCCGCGGTGACGTAGTCGGCGATCCAGAGGCCGTCGCCGGCGTAGGACGTGGAGTCGACGTTCAGCCAGTAGTCGCGGTTGCAGTAGAGGATCACCCGGTGCTTCGGGCGGAGTTCCTTCACTTTGCGGAGGAAGCGGTCCTTCTCGGCGTTCGAGGCGTGGGTGCCCTCGCCGGTGGTCTCCCAGTCGACGGCGAGGATGTCGCCCGCCCGCTCCGGGGCCTTGGCGACGAAGTACTCGGCCTGGGCGGTCAGGTTGCCCGGCCAGAGGAAGTGGTAGAAGCCGACGACCAGGCCCGCCTCGCGGGCGGTCCTGGTCTGGGCGGCGAGTTTCGGATTGGTGTAGGTGCGGCCCTCGGTGGCCTTGACGAAGACGAAGGACAGACCGCTGGTGTCGTACGAGGAGGACTGGTAGGAGCTGACGTCGATGCCGCGCAGCATGGGGGCCTCCGGGAGGGGTGTGGGGGAGTCAGCCGGTTGGGGGGCCGGTCGCGATCCGCTCGGACAGGGCCGTGACACCCGCGAGGAGCGCGGCGGGTGGCACGGCGAGGTCGAGGGTGTGGGCGGTGACGGTGATGCCGGACCGGCGGATGACGTGGGGCGTGGGGTCGGGGCCGGCGCCGGAGGTGGCGGCCGCGTAGATCAGGTGGCCGTGGGGGAGGCCGAGGGCGGTGCAGTAGGCGAGCAGTTGGTAGAGGTGGGACGTGGGTGGGGCGGTGGGGGTGACGTACGCGTACTTCGCGTCCGCCACCGAGACGGGCCGGCCGCCGCGGTAGAGGACCAGGTCCGGGCGGAACGGGACACGGCCGCCCTCGTCCAGCCGGTGGCGGGTCTCCTGGGCGGCGCAGCGCACGCCGTGGCGGGCGAGGGCGGCGGTGAGGGTGACGGTCAGGAAGCGTTCGAAGACCGCCGGCATGTCGAGCAGGAAGCCGTCGGTGGGGATCGGGTCCCCGCCCTCCGGCCGGAGCGAACGGCGGGTGAGGAGCAGCTCCGCGAGGCGCAGGGCCGGGGCGTAGCGGGCGTTCAGACGGGTCGGGGTCCAGAGGGGGAGCGGTGCGCCCGGGTGGAGGAGACGGACTCCGCGCAGGTGGTCGGTGAGGTGGCGCAGGGCCGAGCGGGTGCGGGCGGGCACGCCCGGCAGACGGGCGGCCAGGTGGAGGGCGGCCAGGAGGAGGCGGTTCTCCGCGATGTCCGGGGTGTGGTCGTCGTAGCGGACGGCCACCGGGAGGGGCAGGCCCACGCGGCGGAGCTGGTCCGCCGTGCGGATGCGGCCCCTGATCAGCGGGAGATCCTCCTCGACCGTGCGGTAGCCGTGCAGGACACCGGAGTCCAGGGTGCGGCGTGTGGCGCGGGCGAGGAGGTCCGCGAGGGCGGGCAGCAGCTCGTCCGCCGTGGTCGCGGTGACCTGTTCCGGTTCGGCGTGCCAGGGGTCGCCGGGGGAGTGGGAGAGCAGGAACAGCAGGTCGCGGACCGGGAGTTTGGGCCGCAGCAGCAGTTCGATCACGTCGCCCGCCGGGGTGCGCAGCCGGACCAGGCCCACCTTCTGGTTCCCGGCCACCCGCCAGCGCCCGCCGGGAGCCGGGGGCAGCCGCATGGCACCGGGGGCCGAGAGCAGCCCGGCGACCTGGTCGGCCGTCAGCTCCCGTACGGTTCCGGGGCCGGTCTCGTCGACGGTGAGCCGGAGCGGGGGAGCCACGGGGTTTCCCGCTCCGGGCAGCGCGCCGGGAGCGGTCGTCATGAGCCCAGCGCCGCGCGCAGGGAGGCCAGGCCGTACTCCTCCTCGACGTCCACGCCCGTGCCGTACACCTGGTCCTCCAGCAGGGGCAGGATCTGCGTGCGCCAGATCAGATCCAGACCCTCGGGGCGGGCCGCGCCGGGCTTCGCCAGGTGGGCGAGGCCGGCCCAGGAGAGGATCTCGCCGAGGATCTGGAGCTTCTTCCTGAGGCCGATCTGCTCGGGCTTGAGCGGGGCCATGTTCACGAAGAGCAGTTCGGCCGCCAGGACGACGGTCGTGAGCGGAGCGCCGTCCAACTGGCGGCGCAGCTTGACCAGGAACGTGTCCGACGACTCGTCCGGCCGGTCCACGAAACGGGCGCGCAGATCGGACGCCGTCGCCTCGGTCCAGGCGTCCGTCTCCGGTGCGAACGCGGACTTCCCGCCCAGCAGCCCGCCATGGAAGACGCGCCGCACCTCCGCCACGACCTCGGCACCCACCGGCTGGTCCGCTTCCATGCCCACCGCCCGCCCCTCGCACGTTCGAAGTGCCCACCCTAGGAGGGGCCTTGACGGTCGTCACGTGACGGGGGCGGATCGGCGAGGTGGGTGAGCCGTTTTTCAGCTACCGCCGTTGGAGCGGCCGAAGAACTCGATCTCGGCTATCGCGACCTGCTTCTTGGCGTCCGCGCCGTAGGCGGAGAGCAGGGTGAACCGGACGGTCTCCGCCGCGCCGACCCGGAACTTGCGGCGCTGGCCGCCGGCGCTCTGGTCGAGGGTGAGGGTCTTGGTGGAGACGGAGCCGTCCGGGGCGGTGATCTTCGCCTCGATGCGGTGCGGGCGGGCCGACTCCGCCCGCTGGTCCGCGTTCTTGGAGACACCCGGGGTGATGACCACGTCGAGCAGACGCGTCGGCTCCTCGAAGCGGGCCTCGATCCACTCGCCCTCGCCGGACTGCGTGACACCCGGGCCCCACCACGTGTTGCTGTACGTGTCGAAGGCCAGCTGAGGCTTGTGGCCGGGGAACGAACGGGACGCCTTGAAGCTGTCCGGGACGACCGACGCGCGCTTGGCGAAGTGGTCGCGGGTCGCCTGGTAGGCGTCGTCGGCCTGGAAGGCGAGGGTGACGATCAGGGTCAGGACGAGGGCACCGACCAGCCAGCTGAGGATCTGGCCGAAGCCGCGCCGCAGCCGGGGCCGGTCACCCGCCCACGGCGTCTCCGTGTTGCGGCCGGTCAGCACCCGGCGCCACCACGGCAGCCGGGCCGGTGCCTCGGTACGGCCGGCCATCGGCATCGCGCAGCGTGCGCAGAAGTGCCGGTCCGGCCGCGTGGGGGTCCCGCACCACGGGCAGGGCACGCCGCCCTCGGTGCCGAACTCCGGCTGCGGGGCGCGGACCTGGGGGCGCTGCACGTCGGGGCGGCCCGGCAGTACGGGGGCGACGGCCGGCTCCGCGGGCGCGCGGTGCTCGGGGTCGGCCACCGGGACCAGGAGGGACCTGGCCCGGTCCGCGGCGGAGGGGGAGGGGGGCGGTGCCGGGGCCGGGGTCGGTGAGGTGGGGGGTGC
>NZ_JAVRFJ010000067.1:0-35614 GCF_031845845.1 Streptomyces gottesmaniae | reverse complement strand
CGCCGACCGCGTCCCGCACCCCTCCCGGCGAGGGCGGTCCACCCGGCGAGGGCGGTCCACCCGAATGAGCCGCGAACGCGATGCCCCACCCGGACCGGGGACGCGGAGATCGTCACGCCACGCGCATGCGGACGCGCGCGGAGCCCCGCGACCCGCACCTCTGGAAGGCTGAGGGGCATGACGCCGACGGTGCACGGAGTTCCGGAGCTTGTGCAGTTGACCTGTCCCGGCGAGGTCACCGGTGACCTCAGACAGGAGATCGTCGCCTGTTGGGAGGAAGTGGCCAACGCGGGCGGGGCGGTGCTCGCCGCCGAGTTCCCGCCGCTGCCGGTCGGCGCACGGGACGTCGCCCCCGTGGTCGACGCGCTCGCCCGCCAACTCCATCCGGAGCACGGCAGACTGCTCGTCGCCACCGTCGGCGGCACGCTCGCGGGCTGGCTGATCCTGCGCCGCGAGCCGCATCCCCTGGGCGCGCACTGCGGCACGGTCAACCACGTCCAGACCCGTCCGCGCCATCGCGGCCAGGGCATCGGCGTCGCGCTGATGCACCGCGTCCGTGACATCGCGCGGGACGAGATGGGACTGGAGCGGCTGTCGCTCTCCGCCCGAGGTGGCGTCGGGCTGGAGGACTTCTACCGCAAGGTCGGCTGGGTGGAGGTCGGCCGATGGCCCGGCGCGCTGCGGATCGCACCGGGCGACGACCGGGACGCGATCCTGATGAGCCTCGCCCTCTGAGGCGCACCCGCCCGTCCCCGCCACTCCCGGTCCTCGCTCCCCGCCACTCCCGGTCCTCCCTCCCCACCACTCCCGGTCCCTCTCGGCACCTCCCGACCCGTCCCGACCCGTCGAGACCCGTCCCGACCGTCCCCTTCCAGCCGTCCGGCAGCCGGAAACAGCCGGAAACGGTCCCCCTTCCACCACGCCGGATTGAGAGGGCCCGGTGCTGGTTACGGTCGTTATGACTGTTTGCCGACACCGGTACGCACTCCTCGGCGGGAGGAACCGCTGGTATGAGCGACGACCCGTTGTACCTGGAGCCGCGGCTGGCACCGCCCACGGCGGAGCTTCTGGAGTCGGCTCCGCTCCTCCACACCCTCGTGGACGCGCTCGGCTCCCCTCTCAACCTCGTCCTGCCGGACCGGATCGCCGACAATCTGCGACAGTTCCGTTCGGTCTTCGACCGCCATCGGCTCAGCGGGCAGATCTTCTTCGCCCACAAGGCCAACCGCTCCAGCTCCCTCGTCCGGCGGCTCACCACGACGGACGCCTGTCTGGACGCCGCCTCGCTCCGTGAGCTCCAGCACGCGCTCGGGTCCGGGTTCGCCGGAGAGCGGATCATGGCGACGGGCCCCAAGGACCCGGATTTCCTCTGGCTCACCGCGCGCGCCGGGGCCATCCTCAACGTCGACGGCCCCGAGGAGCTGCAGCAGGCCGCCGACCTTGTGCACACCCACCAACTGCCGCCCCTGCGCGTGCTGTTACGCCTCTCCGGCTTCGAGGGGGCCGGCACCAGACGGCTCTCGCGCCGAAGCCGTTTCGGCACCTCGGTGACATCCCTGCACCGCCTGCTCGACATCCTCGAACGCCACCGGCGGGTCCTGGAGCCGATCGGTGTCGGCTACCACCTCGACACCACCAGCCTCGACGAGAAGGCGGCCGCGCTCGACGGATGTCTCCAGGCGATGGAGGAGTTGCGGATCCGTGGGTTCCAACCCCGTGCCATCGACGTCGGCGGCGGCTTCGGCATCGACTACCTGGCGCACGCGGCCCAGTGGGAGCGCTACACCACCGAGCTCACCGGCGCCGTCATGGGCAGCCGCCCACCCCTGACCTGGGGCGGCCACGGATACGGCCTACGGGCCGAGAACGGCACCCTGAGGGGCGCGCTGAGCCTGTACCCCGCGCATCGCCCCGTCGCCGGGGCCGCGTACCTCGACGCGCTGCTCTCTCATCCCTCACCGAGCCTCGGGCGTCCCCTGGGCGTCCTGCTCCTGGAGAGCCTGTACGACCTGTACGTCGAGCCCGGTCGCGCCCTGGTCGACCAGTGCGGCCTCACCCTCGGCAGGGTCCTGGAGGTCCGGCCCACGGACACGGGGCCGTACCTGGTGCGCCTCGCGATGAACGCGGGGGACGTGGGCCTGGAGGACCACGGAGTGCTCCTGGACCCCCTGGTCCTGCCCCGCGACCCGGCCTCGCCCGGACACCCGGCCTCGCCCGGACACCCGGCCTCGCCCCGACCCTCGGACTCGCCCGGCGACACCCGGCCGACCACGGCGGGCTCCGGCGACGGGGCGGCAGGCGCTGTCGCCGTCCATCTCATGGGCAACCTCTGTCTGGAGGCGGATCTGATCACCCGTCGCACCGTCTTCCTGCCCCGGCTCCCGTGCCCCGGCGATCTCCTCGCGTTCGTCAACACGGCCGGCTACTGCATGGACTTCGGCGCCACCCACGCCCAACAGCAGCCCGTCGCCCGGAAAGTGGCCGTCCACCGACAGGACGGTCGGTGGCGGTGGTGTCTGGACGAGGAGTACTGGCCGTACGAGGAGTACTGGCCGCTCGACCGCACGGGGGGTCCGCAAGGATGAGGTACGACACCATCACCGACGCCATCGGCGACACGCCGCTGGTCCGTATCGACCCGGCCGTCCACGGCCTGCGCAACATCGACCTCTACGCCAAGCTGGAGATGCTCAACCCCTTCGGTTCGCTGAAGGACCGGGCCGCGTGGAGCATGACCCGGCAGGACATCGCCGGAGCCAAGGAGCGCGGCGAGACGATCGTGGAGCTGTCCAGCGGCAACACCGCCAAGGCCCTGGCCCTCATCGCCGGCCTGCACGGGCTGCCGTTCAAGAGCGTCACCAACCGGATGCGCGTACCCGAGATCAAGGACCTGCTCCTGCTGCTCGGTGCCGAGATCGAGGAACTCCCCGGCCAGACCGAATGCCTCGACCCGACCGACACCGAGGACCCCCTGACCCTCTTCCACCAGCGGCTGAACCGCCCGGGCGGCGCCCACCTGCACACGGACCAGTACTTCAACGCCCTCAACACCGAGGCCCACGCCACCGGAACGGGCCCGGAGATCATCGCCGACCTGGACGGCCGCGCCCCCGACTGGTTCATCGCCTGCGTGGGCACCGCGGGATCGTCCACCGGCGTCGCCAGGGCGCTGCGCGCGCACGACCCGGCGGTGCGCGTCGTCGGACTGGTCGGCCGGAAGGCGGACTTCATCCCCGGCATCCGGACCGCCGACGAGGTGCAGGAGGTCGGCATCTTCGACCCGGCCACCTACGACACGCTGGAGTCGGTGAGCGCCGACGAGGCCATCGACGGCATGCTCACCCTGCTCCGCCGGTGCGGACTGCTCGCCGGCCCGACCGGAGGGGCGGCCTACTACGGTGCCGTCCGCCATCTCGCCGCCGTGGACGCCGAGTTGACGCAGCGAAGGACGGCCGTCTTCATCGTCTGCGACCGGGCGGAGAGCTACCTCGGCTACGTCCGGCAGCGCCGCCCGGACCTGCTGGGCCGTCCTCCGGCGAGGAACGGGCTCACGACCCCGACCGACAGCGAGATCCGCGAGGCGAAGGTCATCGACGTCGAGGAGGCCCAGAAGTGGATCGTCGAGCAGCGCCCCCTCGTGATCGACCTGCGCGGCCCGTTCGCCTACGCGGCGCTCCACATCGACGGCTCGGTGAACATCGTCGACGAACTCTTCGAGGAACTCGTCCGGGGCGGACTGCCGTTCAGCAAGCGGCAGCCCGTGCTGCTCGCCTGCCCGGTCGGCGAGAAATCGGCCCGGTACGCGGCTCTGCTCACCCGGATGGGCCACCCCGACGTGCGCAGCCTGGCCGGCGGCGTCATCGCCTGGCGGGACGCGGGCGCACCACTGGTGCGTGACTGAGATGACCGATCCCGCCTCGAACCGGATCGGTCCTGCCTCGAACCCGGCCAAGCCCGCCGAGGAGCTGGCGGAACTGGCGGCGTGGCAACGGCCGTTGCGCGCCCAGTTCCCGATCATCGCCGCGCACCCGGACCTGGCCTACCTGGACAGCGCCGCCACCAGCCAGAAACCGCGGCCCGTCCTGGACGCCGTACAGACGTACCTGACCACCACCAACGCCAACGCCGGCCGGGGGTCCTATCCCTGGGCCAACACCACCACGGCGCTGGTGGAGAACACCCGGGTGCGGGTCAAGCAGTTCCTGGGGGACCCGGACCCGCAGCGGTCGTCGGTCCACTTCACCAGCGGGACCACCGCGGGGCTGCGCATGATCGCCCTGGACTGGCTGCCCGCCTTCCTCACCGACGGGGACGAGATCGTCGTCCCGCACGCCGACCACCAGGCGAACCTGTCGCCGTGGCTGGAGGCCGCCGAGCTGCTGGCCCGACAGGGCGTACGTGTCCTCGTCCGCCAACTGCCGTACCAGGCCGGCTCCGGCGACTACGATCAGCGGGCGCTCGCCGCGCTCGTGGGCCCCCGCACCCGCTTCGTCGCCGCCACCCACGTCCACCACGTCTACGGCGTCGACATGAACGTGCACCGAATCCGGCAGGTGGTCGGACCGGAGGTGCCGATCTGTCTGGACGCCGCGCAGAGCGTCGGGCACCTGCCGGTCTCGGTGGCCGAACTCGACGTCGACTTCGTGGTGTTCTCCGGTCACAAGACGATGGCGCTGCCCGGCTCCGGCGCGGTCTGGGCACGTGGCCGGCGCGGACCGGTCCTCCGGCCCGGCGGCTGGAGCGGGACCCCCAACACGGTCGGTGTCGCGGGGCTGGCGGCGGCGCTGGACTGGCTGACCGCCGCCGGGACGGACCGGATCGAACGCTGGACCGTGGCGCTGACCTCCCTGCTGACCGACGGGCTGGCCCGGATGGACGCCTACGAGGTGCTCGGCTGCCGGACGAGCCTCAGGGCCGACACCGAGGTGCAGCGGCGCCGTAGCCTCGTCACCTTCCGGCACCGCGAGATCGGCTCGCAGGACCTCGGCTTCATCCTCTTCAGCCGGGGGTTCATGGTGCGCTCCGACGGCCACTGTCAGGCGGGCCGCGGCACGGAGGACGGCTCGGTGCGGGTGAGCCTGCATGTGCACAACACCCCTGAAGAGATCGAAGAACTGCTCACCACTCTCGCCAGTCTGCAATGATTTCCATTAACAGGAACGGGTTCCGGAGACGGGGGCAGTGCGACAGGCATGAGTCTGAGTACGACGACGGCGGCGCGATGGGTGGAGCGCTGGGAACGCCAGCAGCAGTTGTACGCGGTCGACCGCGAGGAACGGTTCGAGGTCATCGCGGATCTGGTCGAGCATGTGACACGCGACCGGGCCGTGCCGCTCGTCCTCGATCTGGGCAGCGGCCCGGGATGCCTGGCGGCGAGGCTCGCCGCCCGCCTGCCGACCGCCGAGGTGATCGCCGTGGACGCGGACCCGCTCCTCCTGGAACTGGGCAGCGCTCACTACGGCCCCGCCCTGCGTTACGTCAGAACCGTGATCGGCGAGCCCGGCTGGCTCGACGCACTCGCCCTGGAGCGCCCCGTGGACGCGGTGGTGTCGACCACCGCTCTGCACTACCTCGGCACGCGGACCCTGCGGGGCGTCTACCGGGAACTCGCCGGGCTGCTGCGGCCCGGCGGCATCCTGATCAACGGCGACCACATCAGCCCGGACTCCACGAAGGTGTCCGAGCTCGCGATCGACATCGGCCGCCGCCGGAGCGAGCGCACCGCCGTGCCCCTCGTCGAGGACTGGGACTCCTGGTGGGCCGGTGCCGCCGCGGACCCGGAACTCGCCCGGCTCCTCGCGCACCGCGAGGACACCGGACGCCCCCACTGCGAGGGCAACGATCTGACCCTCTCCGGCCATGTCACCCTCCTGCGCGACGCGGGATTCGACCACGTCGGCCCGGTCTGGCAGGTGGGCCCCAGCCACGTCCTGGCGGCCCTGCGATGACGCGCCCGGTGCGCGGCACCGATGAGATGAAGGCGGAAGGGGCCGGGACCGGTTCCGCCGTCAGGCGGGGTAGGCGTGGGTCTGGCTCGCCTTGACCGTCGCCCAGATCTCGCTGCCGGGGTGGATGTCGAGTTCCGCCGCCGCGACGGTCGTCAGGTCGACGGCCAGGGCGAGGTCACCGGCGAGCGAGGCGCGGATCTGGTCGCCGTGAGCCTCCATGCCGGTGACCTCGCAGTGCCAGAGGTTGCGGGCGCTGGAGCCCGTCGGGCGGCCCCGGTGGAGGGTGACGGCGCTGGGCGGGAAGGCCACGAAGACCGGTCCGGTGAGGTCGTCGGCGGTGGTGAGGGCGGGCCCGTCCGGGATACGGACGAGGTGACCCTCTGCCTCGCCCCGGTAGAGGTTGAGGCCGACCAGGTGGGCGATGTAGTCGGTGCGCGGGCGGCGGGCGATGTCGGAGGGGGTGCCCTCCTGGACGATGCGGCCGTCCTCGATGACCACCAGGCGGTCGGCCAGCACCATGGCGTCCAGCGGGTCGTGGGTGACCAGTACGGCGACGGCCTCGAAGTCCGCCAGGTGGCGCCGGAGTTGGGCGCGGACGTCGAGGCGGGTGCGGGCGTCGAGGGCGGCGAGGGGTTCGTCGAGGAGCAGTAGCCGGGGACGGGTGGCCAGGGCGCGGGCCAGGGCGACGCGCTGCGCCTGGCCGCCGGAGAGCCGGCGGGGCTTGCTTCCGGCGTGCGTGGCCAGCCCCATCCGCTCCAGCCACCCCGCGGCCTGCTCCCGTGCCTCCGCCTTCCTCGCGCCGTGGCAGCGGGGACCGAAGGCCACGTTGTCGAGAGCGGTGAGGTGGGGGAAGAGGAGATAGTCCTGGAAGACCACTCCGACCGGGCGTGACTCCGGTGGTCGACGGCCCAACTCGGCGCCGTCCAGCCGCATACGGCCACCGTCCGACAGGGGCACGAGCCCGGCGAGCGCCCTCAGCGCCGTCGTCTTGCCGGCGCCGTTGGGGCCGAGCAGCGCCACCACGTCGCCGGGCGCGGCGGTCAGTGTCACATCGAGGCGGAACGACGAACCGCGTTCGACGACCAGCCGGGCGTCGAGGCCCTCGTCGAGCGCCGGGGCCGGGGAAGGGGCCGTGGGAAGGGCCGAGGCGGGGCCGGTCGGGCTGCTCGTCTTCTTCTCGGCGTCGGTCATGAGGCGGTCATCCATCGGTCACGCAGTCCCGCCAGCACCGCGATCGACACGGCCAGCAGAACCAGGCTGAGGGCGATCGCCGCCTCCGGATCGTTCTGGAGCGCGAGGTAGACGGCGAGGGGCATGGTCTGGGTGCGGCCGGGGAAGTTGCCGGCGAAGGTGATGGTCGCGCCGAACTCGCCGAGCGCACGGGCCCAGGCCAGCACGGCGCCCGCCGCCACCCCGGGCGCGATCAGCGGCAACGTGACCCGGCGGAACGCGATGAACCGGGAGGCCCCCAGAGTGGCCGCGGCCTCCTCGTACCGGGGGTCGGCGGCCCGTAGCGTGCCCTCCACGCTGATGACCAGGAACGGCATCGCCACGAACGCCTCGGCGACGACGACCCCGGCCGTGGTGAACGGCAGGGTGATCCCGAACCAGTCGTCCAGCCACTGCCCGACGACCCCGTTGCGGCCGAGTGCCATCAGCAGCGCCACACCGCCGACCACCGGCGGCAGGACGAGGGGGAGGGTGACCAGGGCCCGTACGAGACCGCGTCCGGGGAAGTCGACCCGGGCCAGCAGCCAGGCCAGCGGCACCCCGAGGACCAGACTCACCGCCGTGGCCGCCGTGGCGCACACGAGCGACAGCCGCAGCGCCTGCCACACCTCGGGGCTGGTGAGCAGGTCGGGCATGCTGCGCCAGGGCGCCCGGACCAGGAGGGCGACGAGCGGGAGGACGAGGAGGACGAGGCCGATCAGCGCGGGCAGGAGCAGGGGGAGCGGGACGCCCCCGCGATGCCCGCGGCGGTCCTCACGGCGGCGGACGCGCCGACGCCACGGCCCCCTGTCCGGGGTGTCCGCGGTGCCGGCCCCCGCCGGAGGGGGAGAGGCGGAAGGGGAGGGGGAGGTCACGGCTTGAGGAATCCGGCCTCGGTCAGGACCTTCTGGCCCTCGGCGGACCGCACGAGTGCGATGAACGCCTTGGCGGCGTCCGTGTTCCTCGACTCCTTGAGCAGGGCGATCGGGTAGTCGTTGATGGCGTCGGCGGACTCGGGGAACTCCACGCCCGCCACCTTCTCACCGGCCGCCCTCACGTCGGTCCGGTAGACGACCGCCGCGTCGGCCTCCTTCAGCACCACCTTGTTGAGCGCGGACTTCACGTCCTCCTCGTACGACACCGGTGTCAGCTTCAGTCTGCTCGCGTCGAGTGCCTTCCTGGCGGCCGCGCCGCACGGCACGGCCTCGTCGCAGAGCACGACCTTCAGGCCGGATCCGGTCAGGTCCTTGAGGGAGGAGATTTTGTCGGGGTTGCCGGGGAGGGTGGCGATCTCCAACTGGTTGCGTACGAAGGTCTCCGGGGTGCCGGAGGCGTCACCGGCATCGGTGACGACGGCCATCGTTTTGGGGCTGGCGGAGGCGAACACGTCCGCCGGGGCGCCACCGGTGATGCCGGCGGCGAGCGCGTCGCTGCCGCCGAAGCTGAACGTCACCTTCGTACCGGGGTGCTCCTGCTCGAACCGTTCGCCCAGCGCGGTGAAGCTCTCCCTGAGCGAGGCGGCCGCGAAGACGGTCACCTCACCGGAGAGCTGCTCCGAGCCGGAGGATCCCGACTGCGCGGTGGAGCCGGAGTCGGAGGAGCCGCAGGCGCTCAGGACCAGCAGCGCGGCGGCGCCGGCCCCGGCTGCCCGCACGGTCCGCCGGCTCTGCCAGCCCTGCTGGCTCTGCCGGCTCCGACGGGTCCGGCGTACGGAACGGGTCATCACGGTCCACTCCCTCTGGTCCGGAACGGACTCGGTCACGGTCCTGCGATTCTGCCGCATGTGCCAGGTGAAAGTCATCAGCAGCATGGCATGAGCTGGAAAATTCCCTGCCCAGCATGGCATGTGCGTACGTACGCGACCTGCGGTCGGCGCATCATGGTGCCGCTTGGGCGCTTGCCGTCCGGAAACCGATCGGTGTACCTTGCTGGAAACCGATCGGTTTCCATCTTGGAGTCGCCACATGTCCGCTCATATCACCTCCAACATCTTCGTCGTCGGAGGCACAGGAGCTCAGGGGATGCCCGTAGTCCGCGCTCTCGTCGCCGACAAGAAGTACTCCGTCAAGGTCCTCACCCGGGACGCCGGCTCCCCCCGGGCCCAGGCGCTCGTCGCGCTCGGCAACGTCTCCCTCCTCGAAGGGACGTTCGCCGACGAGGACGTACTGCGCGAGGGATTTCGCGGCTGCGACGGCGCGTTCATCAATATCGACGGGTTCAACACCGGAGAGAAGACGGAGACCTACTGGGCCATCCGCGCCTACGAGATCGCGATCGAGGAAGGTGTCAAGTTCTTCGTCTACGGAAACCTCGACTACGCCCTCAAGAAGTCGGGGTACGACTCCAGGTTCCGCACCGGCCACTACGACGGCAAGGGCCGTATGGCCGAATGGGTGCTGTTCCAGAACGAGAAGAACAGCGACCGGATGGGGGCCGCGGTCTTCACCTCGGGTCCCTATATCGAGATGGTGATCTCGCCCCTCACACCCATGACGCCCACCGTCGAGGACGGTGTCGTCACGTGGCGAGTGCCGCTGGGCCAGGGGGCTGTCCCGCATGTGGCTCTGGAGGACTGCGGCTTCTACGTCCGCTGGCTCTTCGACCACCCGGAGCGGGCCAACGGTATGGACCTCGAAGTCGCCATCGAGCACATGACCTATGCCGACATGGCCGCGGCATTCGAGAAGGTCACCGGGCACCCGGCGCAGTACATCGACACCGATCTGGACGAATACTGGAACAGTCCGGACCTGACGGGTATCGCCGATCACCCCGCCGGATACAACGCCGACCCCGACGACAAGAGCACGATGAGTTTCCGGGACAATTTCACCGGATTCTGGAACGTGTGGAAGCACGGGATCATCACCAGGGACTACGCCCTGCTCGACGAGATCCACCCCGAGAGGATCAGGAGCGCCGAGCAGTGGTTCCGTCGGGAGGACCAGGTGGGCAGGGAGCTCGGCAAGGGGAGCCTCTGGGACAGGGTCCAGCCGGAGAACTGGGGCATGGACTCCGCGGTCCTCAAGAGCAGCGCGGACTTCAGGACCGGCACGTTGTGACGCACCGCTGCCGGCCGCGGCGCGCTGCGAGGGCGGGTTCGGGACCCCGATCACCAGGAGTACGGACGGCTGCCGCGCGTGACGCCCGTCACCGGCGGCGACATCCCCCGGCCGAACGCTCCGCCTCCACCGACCAGGGGGAACGTGCGTCATGAGTGGCATGCATCCTGCCCGCGTCCTGCGCGCCAAACCTCTGTGGAGACGCGCTCACCCTCGTGGTCGTCGGGATGCTCTCCGCCAACGTCATCAGCGGCCGGGTCGACCACGCCCTCGGCTGCACCCACAACGACGTGGGCCCCCTGCGCCTGGTGGTCACGCTGGTCTTCATCGGGGTGGCGGTGCCGACGTCCGGGGCCACCACCCCCATCGAGGGGCTGCCCGGCTTCTTCCGCTTCCTCGCGGAGTTCGGGCCGCTGCGGCAGCTCACCGGCGGCATTCGCTCGATCCCCTACTGCGACGCCCACGGCGACGCGGGACTGACCCGGGGCTGGGTCATGATGGCCGTCGGCCTCGTGGCGGCGGCGCTGTTCGGTTTCGGCGTACTGGGGTGGTACGACCGCAAGGAGCTGCACCGCATCCCGGTGGAGACGACACCCGAGAAGGCGGCGACCCCGGCGTAGCGCGGGCCACCTGCAACCCGCCACCTGCCGCCCGTCCGTGGACGGGGCCATCACTCGACTGGCCGTGCGGACGCCACCCTGGAAACCGATCGGTTTCGATTTGCTCCTCTCTGGGCTAACCTCGCGGTATGACCACCGAAGCGAAACCAAGCCCCAGGGAGCGGCTGCTGGAGGCGGCGGCCACACTCACCTATCGCGACGGCGTCGGCATCGGCGTCGAGGCGCTGTGCAAGGCGGCGGGAGTGTCGAAGCGCTCGATGTACCAGCTGTTCGAGAGCAAGGACCAACTGCTGGCAGCGACTCTGGAGCGGCGCACATCGGCGTATGTCGCGGAGCTCCTGCCCGCGGCGGACGACGACCGCTCACCCCGGGAGCGGATCCTGCACGTCTTCGAGCGGGTGGAGGCGCAGTCGGGCGCGCCGGAGTACTTCGGCTGCCCCTTCCTGGCCGCGCAGATCGAGCTCAAGGACCAGGGTCACCCCGCGAGCCGGGTGGCCCACGCGGTCAAGGAGAACCTGACCGCCTTCTTCCGTGCCGAGGCCGAACGGGGCGGAGCGAGCGATCCCGGCCTGCTGGCCCGGCAGCTCAGCCTGGTCTTCGACGGCGGCAGCGCCCGCGCGGGCATCGGCGCGGACCGGCTGACGGGGCTCATCGCGCCCACGGTGACCGCCCTGCTCGACGCGGCGGGCATGCGCTGACGCATCGCCCCTCCGAAGCGTGAACTCGCGCGCCGAAAGGACCGGCTTCGCGCGGAGTCGGCCACCCGGCTCGGCGGTCGCCTCCCGCCCCACCCACGCTTCCGCATGTCGCACGGCGCGGTTTCGTCAGCGACGGCGCACGGTGCACTCGGGACCCGGCCTGTTGGGTGCCGCCTACGGTGTGGGCACCGGTTGCTCCCCCGAGCCCCGGACGATCAGCCGGGTGGGAACGGTGGTCGTGCGCGCCCGGGAACGGTCGCCGTCGAGCCGGGCCAGGGCGGTGGCCGCCGCGCTGCGGCCGAGCTCTTCGGGGTCCTGGGCGACGACGGTCAGGGCCGGTTCCAGGGCCTCGGCGAGGGAGACGTCGTCGAAGGCGACGACGGCGACGTCCTTGCGCTTGCCGCGGGCGAGTTCGGCGACGATGCCGAGCGCCATGATGTTGTTGCCGGCGAACAGGGCGGTGGGGGAATCGGCCACTTCGAGGAGCCGGGCGGTCGCGGCCTCGGCGCCCGGCTGGTCGTGGGCGTTGACGACGAGCGAGCGGTCGTAGGGGATGTCGGCCTCGTGGAGGGCCGCACGGTACCCGGCGAGGCGTTCACGGCGGGTGTACAGCGTGACGGGCAGGTCGCCGACGAATCCGATACGGCGGTGGCCGTGGGCGATCAGATGGGCGACGCCCTCCTGGGCCCCCGCCCGGTTGGAGCTGACGATGCTGTCCGTGGCCAGGCCGACTCCGGGGCGGTCGAGGAAGACGATGGGCAGTCCCGCCGCGCGGTGGGACTTGAGGTGAGCGTGGTCGGCGCCGACGGACGGAACGACGATCAGGATGCTGACGCGGCGGGCGAGGAACTTGTCCGTCAGGGCGCGTTCACGGTCGGGGTCGTCCGCGGAGGAGCCCATGAGCAGGGTCAGTCCGCGTTCGCGGACGGTTTCCTCGATGCCTCGGGCCACGGTCCCGAAAAAGGGGTTGGCGAGATCGGGGACGACCAGGCCGATGGTGGTGTCGGGTCCGCCCACGCGGATGTTGCGTGCCATGAGGTTCGGCTGGAAACCGAGTTTTGCCACGGCGGCGAGAACCTGTTCCCTCGTCTCGGCCGAGGTGTATCCGTCCTCGTTGAGAACCCGGGAGACGGTCTTGGCGCTGACACCGACTTCGCGTGCGACGTCTGCCATGGTCGGGCGGCGGTTCGCTGCCATGAGGGGAACTGTCTCCTGTGCTCGTCGGTTCCGGCCGCGGCCTCGGCCGGAAACCTGTGAGTGTGTGGGTTCAGGTGGCCTGGACGCCGGCGGCCTTGGCCGCCGCGGAGTCCGCGACGACAGTATCTCCGGCCTCGTCGACGCTGAGAGCGCCGGTCATGATGGCGACGACCTCCGCCATGGAGTAGTCCGAGGGCTTGATCACAGCGGCGCGCCTGCCCAGCCGGTGGACGTGGATCCGGTCGGCGATCTCGAAGACGTGCGGCATGTTGTGGCTGATCAGGACGACCGGCATGCCCTTGTCCCGGACGCGGCGGATGAGGTCCAGGACCTGACCGGACTCCTTGACGCCGAGGGCGGCGGTGGGTTCGTCCATGACGACGACACTGCGGGCCCAGGCGACGGCGCGGGCGACCGCGACGGCCTGCCGCTGTCCGCCGGAGAGGGTCTCGACCGACTGGGTCAGCGAGCGCAGGCCGATCTTCAGGTCGGCCATGTGCTCGGCGGCCTCCTGGCGCATGCGCTTCTTGTCGAGCATGCGGAAGGCACTGCCGAGGATGCCGGGTCGACGGAGCTCGCGGCCCAGGAACATGTTCGAGGCGATGTCCATGGAGGCGGCCACGGCGAGGTCCTGATAGACCGTCTCGATGCCGTGGGCACGGGCGCTCTGCGGTCCGGAGAAGGTGATGGGCTTCCCGTTGAGGCGAATTTCGCCCGCGTCGGGGACCACCGCGCCGGTGAGGGCCTTGATGAGGCTGGTCTTGCCGGCGCCGTTGTCGCCGATGACGGCGAGGACCTCACCGGGCATCAGGTCGAAGTCGGCGCCGTCGATGGCGGTGACGTGGCCGTAGTGCTTGACCAGACCGCGGGCCTGCAGCACGGGGGTGGGAGAGCTGGTCATCGGGCCTTCTTCCGGGAGATCTGGTCGACGGTCACCGCGAGGATCACCAGGACTCCGGTGATGAGGGTCTGGTAGATGGAGGCGACGCCCATCAGCTGCAGGCCGTTGCGGAACACGCCGACGATGAGGACGCCGATGAACGTGCCCAGGACCGAGCCGCGACCGCCGAAGAGGCTGGTTCCGCCGAGGACCACGGCCGTGATGCTGTCGAGGTTGTCGGTCTGCCCTGCCTGGGGGTCACCGACGCCGGTGCGGGAGATCAGCAGCAGAGCGGCGACGCCGTAGAGGAGACCGGCCACGGTGTAGACGCCGATGGTCAGTCGGGAGGTGCGGATGCCGTTCAGCCGCGCCGCCTCCGGACTGTTGCCCAGCGCGTAGACGTGTCGGCCCCAGCCGGTGCTGCTCAACGCGTAGGCGAAGGCCAGGAACAGGGCGATGGTGACCAGCGAACCGTAGGTGATGTCGGTCTTGCCGAGCGGGAAGGTCTGCCCGAGAGCCGTCAGGGGGCCGGGCAGGTTGGTGACCGTCTGCTCCTCGGAGTAGATGTGGGTCAGCGCGAACGCCACGTTGAGCATGCCGAGGGTGACGATGAACGGCGGCAGCGGGATCTTCTGCACCAGCGCCCCGTTGAGCAGGCCGAAGCCGCCGCAGACGACCAGGCCCAGCGCGATCGCGGCCAGCGGGGGCAGGCTTCCCTCGGCGGCCATCTTGGCGATCATGATGCTGCCGAACGCCATCACGGCCCCGCAGGACAGGTCGATGCCCGCGGTGAGGATGATCAGGGTCTGGCCGATGGCGAGGGTACCGACGACCATGACCTGCTGCACGATCAGCGAGAAGTTCCCACCGGTGAGGAACTGGTCGGTCGAGACGGAGAAGAAGACGCAGGCCAGGAGGAGGGCGGCCAGCGGGCCGGTGGTCGGCTGCGTGAGCAGTCTGCGGATCGTGGTCGGTGCTTTGAGCTCCGCGTACGGCGTGGACGTGGCAGTCATGCGGGGTCCTTGTCGGGAGACAGAAGTCCTGGTGCGCCCTTGTCGGACGGTCGAAGGACGCGGGGGCGGCCGTCCCTGGTCGGGGAGGAGGGCCGGCCGCCCCGCTGAGGGGTGTGGAACGGCGGCAGACGGGGGCGGCGGCTCAGCCCCAGCAGTTCTCCAGGCCGTAGGCGGTGTCCTTCGACGTGACCCCGTCCTGCGCCTTGTCGGTGATCAGCGTGACGCCGGTGTCGGTGTAGCCCGACGCCTTCTTGCCGTCCTTGGCGTACGTCGCCACGGCCTTGACACCCTCGGCCGCCATCTTCAGCGGGTACTGCTGCGAGGTCGCGGAGATCTTGCCGTCCTTGACGGCCTGGGTGCCGGTGCAGCCGCCGTCGACGGAGACGATCAGGACGTCCTTCTCCCGGCCCTTGGCCTTGAGCGCGGTGTACGCGCCCAGCGCGGCCGGTTCGTTGATGGTGTAGACGACGTTGATGTCGGGCGACTTCTGCAGGCAGTTCTCCATCGCGGTCTGGCCCTTGGCCTGGTCGCCGCCGGTGTCCTGGGAGCAGACGACGGAGGGATCGCCCTCCTCGATGCCGAAGCCCTTCAGGAAACCGTTGTGGCGCTGGACACCGACGGAGACGCCCGGCGCGAGGTCGAGGGTGGCTATCTTGGCCGGCTTGCCCTTCATGGCGGCCTTGGCGTACTCGCCGATCAGCTCCCCGGCCTTGACGTTGTCGGTGGCGAAGAGGGCGTCGACCGCGCTCTCCGGCTCGGTCGGGGTGTCCAGAGCGATGACCAGGACGCCCTTGGCCTTGGCCTTCTCGATCGCCGGCACGATCGCCTTGGAGTCGCTCGGCGTGATCAGGATGCCCTTCACCCCGGCGGCGACCATGTTCTCGATGGCGGTGACCTGACCGGCGTTGTCCCCGTCGAACTTGCCCGCCGCCGTGGACAGCTCGACCCCGTTCTCCTCGGCGGCCTTCTCCGCGCCCTCCTTCATCTTCACGAAGAACGGGTTGGTGTCGGTCTTGGTGATCAGACCGACCTTGACGCCGCCCGATCCGGCGTTCGCGGTGTCCGATCCGGATCCGGATCCACAGGCGGTCAGGGCGAGGGCCGCGACACCCGTGCAGGCAGCGGTTCTGAGCAAGGAGGAGGGGAGACGAGAGATGCGAGACATGAACGACTCCTGCGAGTTCGCGGGCGAGCGGCCGGCATCGGGGCATGCCGTCCCAGAGGTGTCATCGTTGACTTATGTCATCGTTGACACTGCATGGCGAGGATGATGGACTCCGCCTCCAGGCAACGTCAATGCCTTGCACCCGTCACAAATCGGCAACGCCCGCGGCCGTCGCCCGCCCGAAACCGCTCAGCGGCTGCCCGCGACGCGCCCGTTCCGCCCGTGTGTTCTCAGAGAAGAGCAGCCCATGAGCCCGTATCAGATCACCGTCCTGGGGGAGTGCGTCGCGGACGCGTTCACCGAACCCGCAAGCACCCGGAACGAACTCGCCCTGCGGGTGCTGCCGGGCGGCGGACCTGCGAACACGGCCGTGTCCCTGGCCAGGCTGGGCACCCCGGCCCGCTTCCTCGCACGTCTGTCCGGCGACGTGTTCGGCCGACTGTTCCGGACCCACCTGGAGGCATCGGGCGTGGACCTGTCGCACGCCGTGGCGGCGGCCGAGCCCAGCACGCTGGCCGTGGCGGAGCTGGACGCCCGGGGGCAGGCCGCGTTCTCCTTCCACGCGCAGAACACGGCTGACTGGCAGTGGACGCCGGGGGAGCTGACGGGGGTGGACCTGTCCGAAACGGCCTGTGTGCACACCGGGTCGCTGGCCCTGGTCCGGGAGCCCGGGGGGACGGTGGTGGAGGAGTTCCTGGCAACGGCCTCCCGCCAGGCCACCATCAGCATCGATCCCAACGTCCGGCCGCTGCTGGTGCACCCCGACGTGTACCGCGCCAGGCTGGCCCGCTGGTGCGCCCTCGCCGACATCCTGCGGCTGAGCGAGGACGACCTGGAACTGCTCCTGCCGGGCACCACGCCGGAGCAGGCATGCGACACCTGGCACGCCGCGGGGGTACGACTCGTCGTGATCACGCTCGGCGCCGAGGGTGCCCTGGCCTCACTCGACGGCGAACGGCTGCGGGTGCCCGGGGTGACGACACAGGTGGTCGACACGGTGGGGGCGGGGGACTCCTTCACCGCCGGGTTGCTGCACCACCTCGCTGCCCGGGGGAGCCTCGGCGGCCGGCTGGCCGATCTCGGTCTCGACGATGTCGCGGAAGCCTGCCGCTTCGCCACCCAGGTCGCCGCCCTGACGTGCTCGGTCGCGGGCCCCAACCCGCCATGGCGTGACCAGCTGCCGCTGCTCGCGACCGCGGACGACGCCTGACGGACCGTACGCCGCCCGCCACCTCGACCTCACCCACTGACAAGGACACGAACCATGACGAAAACCCTGCTCGCCGAGTTCACCGCCCGAGAGGGAGCGGAGGACGAGGTCGCCCGCCTGATCCGGGACTACGCCCTGAAGGTGCGCGAGGAGGAAGGCAACCTGGCCTTCGACGTCTACACCAAGGCGGCCGCCCCGCGCGCCTACTGGATCTTCGAGGTCTACCGGGACGAGGACGCCTTCGAAGCACACCTGGAGGCCCCGTACGGCGCCCCGTTCAACGCAGCCCTCACGCCGCTGATCGAGGAGGACGCCTCCGTGCTGACGTTCCTCGATCCACTGGCCACCCAACGGTGACGAGCGTCGACTGACGGAGCAGCCGTGGCGGAAATGGCCCGCCGCGCTCTGCTTCGCTGGTCGGACCCGCCCTGCCGCGCCCGGACGGCGCGGCAGAGCAGCGCCCGTGTCAGCTGACCGTGCTCGCGCGGGCCGGGATCTGGGTGCCCGTCACCTCCAGATGGACCTCAGCTGCCATGCCCGCAGGTGGTCGAGAGTGGCGGTGCCGTCCTCGGCGAAGACCTCGACGCCGGTGCTGGAGGGGTCGGGGAAGATCTGGTCGGTGATCGCTGCCTCGCCGCTGCCGCCGAAGACCTCGACGGACGACCAGTCGACCAGGATCCGCAGTGTGACCTTGCCGTCCACGGGCTTCAGAGGCGCGGTCTGGACGCCGGGGAACGTGCTGTTGAAGTCCCCGGCACCGGAGCGGGTGCGGTCGACGTACAGCTCCTGGGTCGTGGTGTCGTAGCCGATGACGGTCTCCTCGCCACCCGCGCCGGTGCGCACCTTCAGACCGAAGCGGTCGGCGTCCTCGAGGGAGAAGGTCGCCTCGATGTCGAGCGCCCTGCCCTCGGCCGTGGGGCCGATCAGGCGCTTGGAGGTGCTCTTGACGGAGACGCCGGCCGCGGTCGCGACCGGGCGCTTCCGGCGGAGGGACTCCAGGCTGCCCACCGGCTTGCTGGTCAGCCGGATCCGGCCGTCGACGGTGCGCAGCGCCATCTCCCTCGGAACGCTCTGCGCGCCGCGCCAGGGGGAGGTGGGGACGGACTGGCCGTAGTCCCAGTTGTTCATCCAGCCGATCATGTAGCGCTTGCCGCCCGGCGCGTTCTCCCAGGACACCGCCGCGTAGTAGTCCTTGCCGTAGTCGGCCCAGTCGGCGCGCTGCACGACGGACTTCGCGGGCTTGTCGGCGGCGGTGAACCGGTCGGCCATGACGTGGCCCCAGCCGGAGGTGTTCATGTCGACGACCTGGATCTGCGCCTTCTCACCGACGTACGGGCGCAGGTCGAAGGACGCCCAGTCCAGGTTCTCGCTGTCGGCGCCGGTGGCACTGCGCACGACCTCGCCGTCGACGAGCAGGTTGACGGACGTCTCCTGGGAGACAGGCGTGGCCTTGGTATCGGACAGCACGACGTGGTCGACGTTGAGGTGGCCCCAGCCGCCGCTGTTGTCATCGACGATCTTGAACCGCGCGTTCTTTCCGACGAGGTCGCTGACGTCCCAGGAGGCCCAGTCGAGTGACTCGGCGTCCTTGCCTGTGGCGCTGCGGACGACCTGGCCGTCGACGAGCAGTTCGACGGCGGTGGGGTGGTCGGAGTCGGCCGGGTGGTTGCCGCCGCCGATGAGGAAGTTGATGTGCTTCTTGTCGATGACGAACTCGGGTGAGGTGAGGGTGCCGGTGGTGGCGTCGCCGTTCAGGAAGGTGTTGGTGAGCCCGTCTCCCAGGAAGCCGGAGACCTGTTGCTGGCCGGGGAGGGCGCCGGTGGCCGGTGCGGTGCCGAAGGCGTCCCCGGTCGCCGTCCAGTCGCCGTAGGTTCCGCCTTCGAAGTCGGCGAGGACGGTGCCCTCGGGCGGAGTCCTGTCCATGACGGTTCCGGCCGCGTGCGGGTGCCGCCCGCCACCGATCTTGAAGTTCAGGTAGGGGCTGTCGACGGTGAAGGTGGGGGAGGTGAGGACGCCGGTGGCGCCGTCACCGCCGTGGAAGCTGTTGGCGAGGCCCTTGCCGTCGAAGCCGGAGACCGCCCCCTGCCCGTCGACCGCCCCGGCCGCCGGCCCCTGGCCGAAGGCGGTGCCGGTCGTCGTCCACTCACCGAAGCCGGCGCCTTCGAAGTCCTGGACGACCGTGCCCGTGGGCGGGGTGTAGGTGCCCTTGTCCTCGGCGGTGAACTTCTTGCCGTCGAAGTCGCCGATGAAGTACTGGGCGGCCGAACCGCCCGCGATGCCCCCGGGGTTGATGTTGACGACCAGGACCCACTTGATGTTGTTCCTGTCGCCGTCGACGGCGAGCGGGAACAGGTCAGGGCACTCCCACACGCCGCCCGTCGCGCCGGCCGGCCCGAACTCGCTCTGCAGCTCCCAGTCCTTGAGGTTCTTCGACGAGTAGAACCGCACCTTGTGCTCGGATGACAGCGACACCGTCATCAGCCAGCTCTTCGTCGGCGCGTGCCACTGGACCTTGGGATCGCGGAAGTCGGTGGAGCCGATGTCGATCACGGGGTTGTCCTGGTACTTGGTCCAGGTGCGGCCGCGGTCGGTGCTGTAGGCGAGAGACTGGGCCTGCTTGCCGCCGTCCTTGTAGGCGCTGGTGTAGATCGCCACCATGGGCGGGTTCTCCTTCGTGCCGAACCCGGTGGTGTTGTCCCGGTCGACCACCGCGCTGCCGGAGAACACCATCTCCTCGTCGTCGTGCGACAGGGCGAGCGGCAACTCCTCCCAGTGCACCAGGTCCTTGCTCACCGCGTGCCCCCAGGACATGTCGCCCCAGGAGTTGCCGTTCGGGTTGTACTGGTAGAAGAGGTGGTATTCGCCCTTGTGGTACACGAGACCGTTCGGGTCGTTCATCCAGTTCTTCTGTGGCGTGAAGTGGAACTGGGGTCTGTAGGTCTCGGAGTACGGCGCCGCGTCGGCCGCGACGGCCTGAGGGGCGAGCGGGGCGAGCGGGGCTGCGGACAGGGCGCAGACCGTCGTCACCGCCGCCACAAGCCGCATGCGGGCATGCCGGGATACGCGTACAGAGCTCATGGTGTCTCCTTGTCCCGCGGTCGTCCGCGCAGCGGTGACTGCGGCCCTGGCGCGGACGGGCCGAAAGTGAGGCCCTGGGTCGGCGACGGCAGCCGTGACACCGCCCAGGAATGTCATCGTTGACTTGTGTCATCGATGACATCTGGTGCCCGATTATGAAGCGCAGTCCGGTGACCGCGTCAACGGTCCGGACGCGATCGGGTCCCGCCGTGACGGATCGTGTGCGGGCGAACTGGCAGCTCAGGGCGGCGAATTGAGGCGGCTAACCGGTGGACTTCCGCGGCGTCGTCGAGGCGGGGAGCGGGACCAGCGAGGGCGACGTCTCCGATGGTCATGGGTGAGGCCGGCCCGTGCACAGCCCGAACCCCGTCGGACAGGGTCTGATCTGATCGCGGCGATACGGCCCCGCCGAGACGTCGTGTCCAACGTCTCGGCGAGGCGTCCGCAGGTGGCCGAGCGCCCGTCGGCCTGCTCCATGGCGCCGTCGGTCACCTGTCTGCCGCAGGCCGAGCGCGGGGCGAAGTCATGCCAGAGACGTCCAAACGCTCTTGACCTCGGTATACAGGTCGAGCGCGCCGCTGCCCATCTCGCGGCCCCAGCCGCTGGCCCCGAAGCCGCCCCAGGGGGCCGAGGCGTCCACGGGGTTGGGCATGTTGACGAAGACCGTGCCGGCGCGGATGTTCCCGGCGACGCGGTGGGCGGTGGCCACGTCACGAGTCCGGACGGCGGCGGCGAGGCCGTATTCGGTGTCGTTGGAGCGGGCAACGGCCTCGTCCTCGTCGTCGTAGGGGAGCGACCCGTCGCCCAGATCCCGTATGGGCCCGTCCTCGCCGAGGAGGACGTGATCGGGACCGAGGTTCGAGCCCTCGCCGACCGCGGGGCACACCGCGACCTGATCGACGTGTTCGCTGCTTCCCGCCGCTGGACGACCGCCGAGCTCGACGAGTTCGGCCGCCGCCACGCCCGCGGCCGCTTCGAGCGCGATGACCTCCAGGCGAACCTCACCGGCGCCGATTGCACCGACGACGAAGCCTTCACCGCCTACGGCCTCGACGTCGCCACGATCACCGCTCCCCGCACCTGGGCCGAAGTGCTGGTCAGGGGATCAACGGAGACGGGTGGACGAGATCCCTCGCACTACTCTCTTCCCAGGGACTCCCCAGAGCCGATTCTGGCCCGCTCCATGACCGGTGCGGGAGCGAAGGCCGCAACAGAATTGATCTCGGCAAGAGAGGCTCAGAGCCAGTCCCGCCGCTTGAAAATCACGTACAAACTTGCGCAAACAACCCCCATGAGGCCGATAGCGAAGGGATATCCGAAGCTCCAGCCCAATTCGGGCATGTGCTCGAAGTTCATGCCGTAGATCGTTCCCACCAGCGTGGGAGCAAACAGGATCGCCGCCCACGACGAGATCTTCTTGATCTCCTCGTTCTGCTCGAACCCCGCCTCCGCCAAGGCGCGCATCTCCGCGTTCTGTTGCTGGGTGACGAGGGTGGCGTTGACCGTGAGGATCTCCGTGAGGGCCTGGCGGAAGCCGTCGACGCGTTCGCTGGTGTGGGTGACGTGGTCGGCGACGTCGCGGAGGTAGCGCTGGAGTTCCTCGTCCGTCTCGTACTTGGTGAAGCCGGCCATCAGCCCGTGCAGCATGCCGACGAGGGGGCGCGTGGCGCGCTGGAACTCGACCATCTCGCGCGAGAGTTCGTAGATGCGGCGGGAGACCTCCGGATCGCCGCGGAAGACCTCCGTCTCGATCTCGTCGACGTCGTTCTGCACACCGGCCACGACGGGCGCGTACCCGTCGACCACCGTGTCGAGGATGGCGTAGAGGACCGCCTCGGGGCCCAGCTTCAGCAGCTCCGGTGTCTCCTCCATCCGGCGGCGCACCGCCGACAGATCGGGTGCCGCCCCGTGCCGGACCGTGATGACGAAGTCCGGCCCCACGAAGACGTGCAGCTCGCCGAAGTCGACCTCCTCCTGTGCGTCGAGGTAGCGCGCGGCGCGCAGGACGACGAAGAGGGTCTCGCCGTAGCGCTCCAGCTTGGGGCGTTGATGCGCCTCCATCGCGTCCTCGACCGCCAGCGGGTGCAGGTCGAACTCGGCGGCCAGGGAGAGGAGTTCGGTCTCGGTCGGGCGGGCCAGCCCGATCCACGCCATGCCGTCCGGGGCCCGGCGCAGTTCGCGGAACGTGTCCGCGAGCGTGCCCGGGGAGGAGACGCGTACACCGTCCTGGTACACCGCCGCCTCCACCACGCTGGCCGCCCGCTCGGCCGCTGCGGACGGGGCCGCGTCCGGGATCGGTGCCGTCGGCCCGGCGGGTGGTGTCGGCGAAGGGGGCAGCGCACGGCGCCAGGCCGCCTTCCGGCTGCCCTTGGGGGTGGTGCCGGTGCTCTTCGCGGCCGGGCGGGCGCGTCGTCGATCGGCCATCGCGGATGCCTCCCGAGGTGCGCGGACTCGTACGAGTGTGTGATCACCGAGCAGGATACGAGCAGGATATACGGGGCAAACACCCCGGGGGTGGTGGCCGAGACGCCGGAAGTCCGCCTGCCCCGCCAAAGGCACCACTGCCCGGGCTTCCGGACTTGGAACCGAGGAACGAAGCACGAACGCAGCGCGAACGGAAGCGGGAACGAAGCGGGTACGAGCGGGAACCGAGCAGGAGTGAAGCCGGAGTCGTGAATCAGGAGTGAAGCCGGAGTCGTGAGTCGGGAGTGAAGCCGGTGTCGTGAATGTCGAGCCGGAAACGCGGGCCGAAATCCGGCCTCTAGGACAGAACCTGTCCGCCATGCCCGCTAGCGTGCACAGCATGACGAACAAGGCGCCCCAGACCGTCGCTCCCCGGCTCGGCACCCGCGCTCTCAACCGCGCGACCCTCGCACGTCAACTCCTCCTGAGCCGGGCGGAGATGTCCGCCCGCGACGCCGTCGAGCACCTCCTCGGCCTCCAGGCGCAGAACGTCCAGCCGCCCTACTACGCGCTCGCGGCCCGGCTGGACGGGTTCACCCCCGAGCAACTGTCGGCGCTGATGGCCGATCGGCAGGTCGTCCGCATCGTCAGCATGCGGTCCACGATCCACACGCACACCGCCGAGGACTGCCTCACCCTGCGGCCGTTGGTGCAGCCGGCCCGGGAGCGGGAGCTGAACCTGTTCCGCAAGGGGCTGGTCGGCGTCGATCTCGACCGGCTGGAGACCATCGCCCGCGAACTCGTCGAGGTCGAGCCGCGCACCCTGAAGCAGTTGCGGGAGGCCCTGGTCGTGGAGTGGCCCGACGCCGACCCGTTCGCCCTCGGTCTCGCCGCACGCTGTCGGCTGCCGCTCGTGCAGGTCACCCCGCGCGGGCTGTGGGGGAGGAGCGGGCAGGTCGCGCTGACCACCGCCGAGCACTGGCTCGGCCGGCCCACCGAAGAGGCCCCGGCACCCGAAGCGGTGGTCCGGCGCTATCTCGCCGCTTTCGGGCCCGCCTCCGTGAAGGACATGCAGACCTGGGCCGGACTGACGCGCCTGCGCGAGGCGTTCGAGCGGCTGCGCCCGGAGCTGGTCACCTTCCGGGACGAGAGCGGCGTGGAGCTCTTCGACCTCCCGGACGCGCCCCGCCCGGACCCGGAGACTCCGGCACCGCCCCGGCTGCTGCCCGAGTTCGACAATCTGCTTCTCTCCCACGCCGACCGTTCCCGGGTCATCCCGCCCGACCTCAAAGGCCGTTCGTGGCAAGGGAACCAGGCCTACCGCACCTTCCTCGTCGACGGATTCCTGGCCGGTGTCTGGAAGCTCGACGCCGACGTCCTCACCCTCCAACCCTTCGGACGCCTCACCGGGCCGCAGCGGACGGAGCTGGTCGAAGAGGCGGGCCGCCTGCTCGAAACGCTGCACGGCGGCGGCTCCTACGACATCCGCTTCGGCACCGTGACGGCCGCCGACCGGTGACCCGGAGGTGCCGTCACACAGTGGAGAGGGGGCGCCCCGAACCGCTCGTGGCAGGTTCGCGGCGCCCCCTGGTATCACCTGAGGGAGTGCCTCAGGAGTCCGTGGGCCGACTTCTCCCCGTCAGGAGTTGACCTGCGTGGCCACCGTGTTGGAGAAGGTCGTCAGCCGGGTGTAGATACCGGGGTACTGCGCGTCGGCGCAGCCGTAACCCCAGGAAACGATGCCTGCCAGGACGCCCCCGATCATCAGGGGACCGCCGCTGTCGCCCTGGCAGGTGTCAACGCCGCCGGAGGAGTAGCCGGCGCAGACCATGGAGCTCGCGATGAACTCGGAGCCGTAGGAGCTGGAGCTGCCGCAGACCGAGTCGGCCACGACCGGCACGGTCGCCGTGCGCAGCTGGTTGGAGGAGGAACCGCCCGAGGAGGTGGTGCCCCAGCCGATGATGCGGGCGGTGGTGCCGGCCGCGTAGACGCCCGTCTGGGAGGCGCTGACGTAGGGCACCGTGGTGTACGGCTGCGCGACGGCGAGCGTCAGCACGGCCACGTCGCTGGTCATCGTGGAGCTGTTGTAGCTCGGGTGGATCCAGATCTTGCTGAGCGTGCTGACGGTGCCGTTCGTGCCGTTGCGGTAGGTGCGGCCGCCGACGACGCGGGTGTTGGAGGTCGTTCTGCCGACCATGCAGTGAGCGGCGGTGATCACCTTCGTGGGCGACACCAGGGTGCCACCACAGAACTGGCTCTGCGAGGCGTTCGTGATCTGCATGACGTACGGGTACGCGCTCGCGGTGGTGGTGGTCCCACCCACGATGGGCTGGGGAGCGGCGACGGCGCCGGGCGCGGTCAGCAGCGCGCCGGCGGCAGCGGCGGCGGTCGCGGCGGCGGCGACCATCAACTTCTTGGCGCGGTTGAACCCGAACATGGTTCTCCTCATGGGGGGTTGCCGGTGGGGGACGCGCGGGTGGGGGGATGGTGCACAGAGCCTGCGATGCCGCCCCCGCTCGGGGGAGCCGAGCGGGGGCGGCGGGCCGGTCTGTGTGCCCTGGCGTGCGGCACGTCACAAAAAATAGGAGCCGGAGTGATCCTCTCCCAAGGGGGGATCCCCCTAAGGGAGTTGGGGAGGGAAAACCCTCGATGACCCGGGCCGGGGTTTGAGCCTAGGCTGGAGCCGCAAGGTCGCGCCGCCCGCACGGATGCCCCCGAAGCGCGCCGGACGAGAAGCAGACGGGAATGTGACGACAGGGCCCAGGTCCCGGCAGGGGCTCGTCAGCCCGTCCCGGGGAGGTCAGTTCGTACGGTGTCCCGCCGCCAGACGCACGATGTCCACACGCGACCGGATGCCCAGCTTCCGGTAGACGCGGGTGAGGGTCGCCTCGACCGTCTTCACGCTGATGTACAGCCGGCCGGCGATCTCCCGGTTGGTGGCGCCCTCCATGACCAGCTCGGCGACCTGACGTTCCGTCGCGGCGAGCACGGCGAGGGCGTCCAGCGCCGACGGGGCGATCGCGGGCTGCGGCGGGGGCGCGGGGACGACCGAGGCCTCCTCCACCTGACGCAGCCACGGCAGGGCACGGCACCGGCGGAACAGCCGGGACGCCTCGTCGTACGAGCCGGGCGGGGGCGTCCCCGGTCGGGCGAGCCCCTGCGGCTGGGCGCGCAGCCCTGCCAGGGCGTACGCGGCCCGCGCCTCCTCCAGGCCGTAGCCCAGCTTGGCGAGCCGGTCCTGAGCGGACGTCAACTGCCTGATGGCGGCGTCCTGTTCACCCCGCGCCGCCCGCACCAGGGCCTCGGCGCGGTCGAGGACGGCGAGCACGCTCTCCCGGCCGAGCCGCAGCGCCTGCTGCCGGGTGACGTCGATGACGTCCTGCGCCTCCGCCAACTCGCCCACCCGCACCAGTGCTTCGGCGAGATCGCCGTGCCACCGGCCGCGCGCCGGGTCGTTGACCCCCAACCCGTCCTCCAACTCCCGGACGCGACGCAGGGACTGGACCGTCCCGGGCGCGTCCCCGGCGACCAACTGGGCGTGCCCGAGGGCGCCCAGGGCGCGGGAGAGATACATCAGGTCGCCGTCCCGCTCCGCGCGACCGGCGGCCTCGCGGGCCAGCCCACGGGCCCGTTCCACATCACCGCCGGCGGCCTCCGCGAGCGAGGTGAGCATGGCGGACGCGCCCTCGCCGATGCCGGAGTCCCGGGCCAGGACATAGCCCTCGCGGGCGAGGTCGAGGGCCCGGCCGCAGTGCCCGGAGCGCAGTTCGGTCTCGGCGAGGAAGCGCACGTAGTGCACCTCGCTCTCGACCATGCCGCGCCGACGCACCTCCCGCAGCAACGAGGTGATCGTGGCGCGGGCCTCGCCGAGCTGGTCGCTCATCATCAGCCAGCGGAAACGGGTCGCGCCCGCCCCGTTGTGGTGACAGGCGAGCTGCGGGTCCTGGGGCTCCTTCAGCGCGCGTTTGATCGTCATCGGGGCGTCGGGGTGGCCCATCAGGATCTCGGCCTGCGCCTGGAAGGCGAGCGCGAGGAGTTCGGTGCGCCGGTCCTCGGCGCGTCCGGCCAGTTCCGCCGCGCGCGCGGCCTCCTCCCGGCTCTGCGCGAAGTCGCCCTCCAGGACCAGCGCCCGCCAGGCCAGCTGGTAGCGGACCAGCCCGAGCAGCCGTGGGTCGTCGCCCGCGTCGGCGAGGACCTGCGGGTAGACGGCGTCGACCTCGGCGAGGGACTGCCCGGCCGCGTCGATCACCACCATCCAGGCCCGGACCCGCTCGGCGGGCTCGGTGGCGCGGGTCAGCACCTCACGGGCGATGTCCCGGCCGAGGTCGTTCTCCCCGGCGGTCAGCGCGTCCTCGGCCGCCTGCAGCCGCCGCTCGTCCGGACCCGGTGTCGCGTCCGCCGGGGTGTGCCGGGCCGAGAGCAGCCCCAGCTCGGCGGCGACCGAGGGCGCGCCCCGGTCCCGGGCCACGGCAGCGGCCTCGCCGAGCCGTGCGGCCACCTGCGGGTCGGTGCCCTGGGTGGCCAGCGCCAGGTGCCTGGCCCGCTCGATGGGGTCGACGGCGGCGGTGGACAGCGCGGCGTGGGCGGCACGCCGCTCCTGTGCGGTCGCCTCGGCGTACAGCGCGGCCGAGACCAGGGGGTGCGCGAACCGTACTCCGGGGCCCTCCCGCTCCGGCGCGAGCAGGCCCAGCTCGACGGCCCGCGCGGTCTCCGCCTCGGCGTTCTCCCGCCCGGCGGCGCGCAGCAGCGCCACGGTGGGCCGGGCACCGGCGCTGGCGACCAGCAGGGTGCGGCGGGCCTCGGCGGGGAGCATGTCCAGCCGGTTCAGGACCAGGGTCCGCAGCGAGGTGGGCACGGGCAGCGGCTCGCCCGGACGCGGCGGGGTCGAGCTGTCGGCGAGGGCGCGGCCCAGCTCCAGCGCGAACAGCGGGTTGCCGCCGCTGGTGCGGTGGATGTCCCGCACGGTCGAGCGGGGCAGACCGGTGTAGCCGCGGTTCTCCAGCAGCTCGGCGACGTGCGCGCGGGACAGCGGGGCGACCCGGAGGGCGAGGGTGTCGGGCGGGGACGCGCGTAGATACCTGTCCTGCTCGTGGCCGTGGGGGTCCGTCGAGGTACGCACGGCGCACAGCATCCGCACGGGCATCTCGCCGAGCCGCCGCGCGGCGAAGCCGAGCAGCTCCACACTGGCCGGATCCAGCCACTGCAGGTCGTCGGCGACGATCAGCACCGGGCCCTTGGTGGCCAGCGCGCGCAGCGTCGACAGCACGGCCAGCCGCAGGGCCAGCCCGTCACGCTGGAGCGTGGACTCGCCACGGCCGGTGAGCGCGGACTCCAGCGCGGTGCGCTGCGGCGCCGGCAGCTGGTCGGACACCTCGTCCATGACCAGCCCGAGCAGGTCGGTCAGGGCGAGGAACGGCAGATGGGACTCGGACTCGGTGGCCGAGCAGCGCAGCACCGTCCGTGCCGATTCGTCGTATTCGGCGGCCAGGGCGCGCAGGACGGTCGATTTCCCGATGCCCGCGGAGCCGTGCACAAGCACGCTGCCGCCGCGTGAAAGCTGTTCGCGCGCCCCGGCGAACAGCTCCTCCCTGCCTATGACCAGGTCGGGGCGGGGTCTCCCAGGCTCCTTGAACTCCCGTCGCACGGGCCACCGCTCCCCTCGAGTGTCGTGTCCGGGCCAATATTAGGCGTCCAGTCTTTGAATTTCGGAACGCGGCCCGGTGTGGGAAATAACAGGAAGGGTACGGCATAGGGAATTTCACAGGCCCGTTACATGAATGCTTCCGGTGCACGGCGGTCGTGCCCCGAAGGGGCGCGGGACCGTGACCTGTGCGACGCCGCCGCGTGGACGCGACCAGCCCACTTCGCTACGGCAACAACCCCGCCCGGCGGGCCGCCACCACCGCTTCCCACCGACCGTGCACCCCGAGCTTCCGCATGGCCGAACCCAGATACGCCTTCACCGTCTCGGGGCGCAGCCCCAGACGGTCCGCGGCGACCCGGTTGCTCGCACCCGTCGCGACGCAGGCCAGCACGTCCGTCTCACGCGGCGTGAGGGCGACCCGGGGACCGTCGGGCGCGGCGCCCTCCCCGTCGGTCACGCCGGCGAGGCGCCCGCACACCCGCAGCAGCTCGGCCCGCAGCTCCGGATCGTTGACGCGCGGAGCGAGCGCGCGCAGCTCCCCGTGGGCCTGACGGACCTCCTCCCACGCCCCGGCCGATTCCCCTTCGGGCGAGACGGTCGCGGCCAGCAGGTTCCGCGCCTCGTCGTGCACCACGAGCGTCTGCTCCAGGTCCCGCGCCGCCTCCAGCGCGGCCGCGACCGTGCGGTCGCCCAGCGGCTGCGCCGTGCGCAGCGCGCCGTACAGCACCCCGCGCACCTGACGCCGTACGACGACGGGGACCGCGAGGACGGAGCGGATGCCCTCGGCGGCGACCGCGGCGTCGTACTCGTGGCTGATCCGGCGCGACGCGGAGTAGTCGGTCACCCAGCAGGGGCGGGCCAGGGCCACCGCCTTGCCGCCGAGGCCGTTCCCGGAGCGCACGGCGAGACCGTGGAGCGAGGTGGTCCTGTGGCCCCGGAGTTCGCTGATGCGCAGTTGCCCGGCTCCGGGCTCGACGAGCCCCGCGAAGGCGAGCGGCAGCCCGGTGGACTGCCGCAGCCGGTGCAGCGCGCCGCGCATGTCCGTTCGGCCCGGCCACGCCGGCCCGACGGAAACCGAGGGTTCCAGTGCCACGAACTCGCCCCTTCCGCGCGGCGCACCCCCCGTTCGGGGGTAGTGAGACGTGTATCACGCATTACACGATGAGGGGCAACGGTCCGGCAATGAGGAGGACACATGTCGGCGAGGACGAGCGCCACGGAGGAGTTCCGGGCGGCCCGGGACTTCTTGCTGGCGCATCGCGAGGACTACGCCACGGCCTACCAGGGTTTCGTCTGGCCCCGCCCCGAGTACTTCAACTGGGCGCTCGACTGGTTCGACGTGATCGCACGTGGGAACGATCGCACGGCCCTCCACATCGTGGAGGAGGACGGCTCCGAGACCCGTCTCTCCTTCGCCGAGATGTCCGAACGCTCCTCCCGTGCCGCCAACTGGCTGCGGGACCGGGGCGTTCGCGCCGACGACCGCATCCTCGTGATGCTCGGCAACCAGGCGGAGTTGTGGGAGACCGCACTCGCCGCGATGAAGCTGCGCGCCGTCGTCATCCCCGCCACCCCGCTGCTCGGCCCCGGCGATCTGCGTGACCGGGTGGAGCGCGGCCGGGTCCGGCATGTGATCGTGCGGGCCGAGGACGCGCCCAAGTTCGAGGACGTGCCCGGTCGTTACACCCGCACCACGGTCGGCGGCACGGTCGACGGCTGGCGGCCGTACGAGCAGGCCTACGCGGCCCCCGCCCGCTTCGAGCCGAACGGCGCGACCAACGCCACCGACCCGCTGATGCTGTACTTCACCTCGGGCACCACCGCCCGGCCCAAACTGGTCGAGCACACCCATGTGTCGTATCCCATCGGCCACTTGGCCACCATGTACTGGATCGGTCTGCGCCCCGGTGACGTCCACCTCAACATCTCCTCGCCCGGCTGGGCCAAGCACGCCTGGTCCAACCTCTTCGCCCCGTGGAACGCGGAGGCGACCGTCTTCCTCCACAACTACGCCCGCTTCGACGCGAGCCGGCTGCTCGCGGAGATGGACCACGCGCGCGTCACCACCTTCTGCGCCCCGCCCACCGTGTGGCGCATGCTCATCCAGGCCGACCTCTCCCGGCTGCGGACCCCGCCGCGCGAGGTCGTCGCCGCCGGGGAGCCGCTGAATCCCGAGGTCATCGAGCAGGTCCGCCGCGCCTGGGGCGTCACCGTCCGGGACGGCTTCGGCCAGACCGAGACCGCCGTCCAGGTCTCCAACAGCCCCGGGCAGAAGCTGAAGACCGGTTCCATGGGCCGGCCGGCCCCCGGTTACAAGGTCGTTCTCCTCGACGTCGTCACGGGTGCCCCGGACGCCGACGAGGGAGAGATCGCCCTCGACCTCTCCAACCGCCCCGTCGGGCTCATGACCGGCTACCACGGGGACCCCGACCGGACGGCGGAGGCCATGGCCGGCGGCTACTACCGCACCGGCGACATCGGCTCCCGGGACGAGGACGGCTACCTCACCTACGTGGGCCGCGCCGACGACGTCTTCAAGGCCAGTGACTACAAGATCAGCCCCTTCGAGCTGGAGAGCGCGCTGCTGGAGCACGAGGCGGTCGCCGAGGCGGCCGTGGTGCCGGCCCCGGACGAGGTGCGGCTCGCCGTGCCGAAGGCCTACATCGTGCTCGCGGCCGGCTGGGAGCCGGGCCCGGACACCGCGAAGGTGCTCTTCGAGCACTCCCGCACCGTCCTCGCTCCCTACAAGCGCCTGCGCCGCCTGGAGTTCGGAGACCTCCCGAAGACCGTCTCCGGCAAGATCCGCCGCATCGAACTGCGCGAGGCAACGGCCGCGGGCTCGGACGCGGAATACCGCGAGGAGGACTTCCGATGACTTCATACACGCACGGGACGAGCGGGACCGCGCTGCTCGGCGACACCATCGGTGCCAACCTCGACCGGGCCGTCGCCGCCTGGCCGGACCGGGAGGCGCTCGTCGACGTGCCGTCCGGGCGGCGCTGGACGTACGCGCGTTTCTCCGCGGACGTCGACGCGTTGGCGTACGCGCTCCTCGCGAGCGGCGTCGCCAAGGGCGACCGGGTGGGCATCTGGGCGGTCAACTGTGCCGAGTGGGTGCTCGTGCAGTACGCCACCGCCCGCATCGGCGCGATCATGGTGAACATCAACCCGGCCTACCGGACCCACGAGGTCGAGTACGTCCTCCAGCAGGCCGGGATCTCGTTCCTGTTCGCGTCCCTCCGTCACAAGACGAGCGACTACCGGGCGATGATCGAGCAGGTGCGCGGCACCTGCCCGCGCTTGAGGGAGACCGTCTACATCGGTGACCCGAGCTGGGACGCGCTGGTCGCGCGCGGGACGCCGGTGCCGTACGAGGACCTGTCCTGCGACGACCCGATCAACATCCAGTACACCTCGGGCACCACGGGCTTCCCCAAGGGGGCGGCCCTCTCCCACCACAACATCCTCAACAACGGCTACTTCGTGGGGGAGTTGCTCGGCTACGGCGAGCAGGACCGGATCTGTGTGCCCGTTCCCTTCTACCACTGCTTCGGCATGGTGATGGGCAACCTCGCGGCCACCTCGCACGGCGCCTGCGTCGTCATCCCCGCCCCCTCCTTCGACCCGAAGGCCACCCTGGAGGCCGTCCAGCAGGAGCGCTGCACCTCCTTGTACGGCGTACCGACCATGTTCATCGCGGAGTTGAACCTCCCCGACTTCGACGCGTACGACCTCTCCTCCCTGCGCACCGGGATCATGGCGGGCTCGCCGTGTCCGGTGGAGGTGATGAAGCGGGTCATCGCCGAGATGAACATGACGGAGGTCTCGATCTGTTACGGCATGACCGAGACCTCGCCCGTCTCCACCCAGACCCGGCGCGACGACGATCTGGAGCACCGCACCGGAACCGTCGGCCGCGTCCTGCCGCACATCGAGGTGAAGATCGTCGACCCGGTGACGGGCGTGACCCAACCGCGCGGCAAGGCAGGGGAGTTGTGCACCCGTGGCTACAGCGTGATGCTCGGCTACTGGGAGGAGCCGGAGAAGACCGCCGAGGCCGTCGACGCGGGGCGGTGGATGCACACCGGGGACCTCGCGACGATGCGCGAGGACGGGTACGTCGAGATCGTCGGCCGGATCAAGGACATGATCATCCGGGGTGGCGAGAACATCTACCCGCGCGAGATCGAGGAGTTCCTGTACGGGCACCCGAAGATCGCCGACGTCCAGGTGGTGGGCGTGCCGCACGAGCGGTACGGCGAGGAGGTGCTCGCCTGCGTCATCCCGCGCGAGAGCGCCGAACCGCCCACTCTGGAGGAGCTGCGGGCCTTCTGCGAAGGGCGGTTGGCGCACTACAAGATCCCCAGTGCGCTGCGCATCCTGGACGCCTTCCCGATGACGGTGTCGGGGAAGGTGCGGAAGGTCGAACTGCGCGAGTGGTACGCCGCGGGGTAGCCGCGTGACCACATGGCCGGGGTGGGGCGGGGGCCGCGTGCGCTTCGTGTGCGGCGCGGTCGTCGGTCAGGCCCTCGCGCCGGTGGCCACCAGTTCCGTCGCCGCGCGGTTCACCGGCTGCGGGGTGCCCGTGAGATCCAGGACGAACAGGGAGACGCCCAGGCCGTCGGCGCGGTCGCGGGCGTCGTTCGCGTACCCGGCGAGGGAGAAGTAGGCGCAGTCGGTGGACTCCGTCATGGCGGTCAGCCAGAGGCACTCGACATCGCGCGGCGAGGCCGGGCGCACCGACGGGTCCACCTGGACCAGGACCCCTCGCGCGGCCAGCCCGATCCCCGAGGGCTGGCGCTGGTCGGCGCGGCGGATGTCCTGGTACCCCAGCCAGCGCAGATAGAGGGCGACGGCGGTGACCGCGTCGCGGGCCGTACGGATGGTGACGGGACGGAAGGTCGCCCGGGGGACGGTGGGTGCCCCGGGCGGGTCCTCGGTGCCGTCCGGGCCCAGCGGCCGTAAGGCGCCGGCCACGGGTACGCGCAGGACGGTCCCGCACGAGCAGCCCAGCTCCGGGTGGGGCCACTGGTCGGCGCGACCGCAGTTCCCGCAGCGGACGGTGACCCAGTCCTCGTCCCAGGTGTGGTGGGTGACCGCCGTGGGGGCGGCGCGGTGGTTCAGCGCGGGCGCGACCGGGGCGCCGCACGCACAGGGGTAGGCCGGGGCGGCGTACTGGTGCTCCCGCCCGCAGTCCGGGCACCGCACCGCCATGCTCTCGCTCATGCTCCCCACCCCACCGCCGGGCCCGTCGAAAACGCCCCCTCATCGTCCTCCAGGCAGGGCTGCTCCGGCAGGGAAACACCCCGAGAAGGTCCGGTGGATGCCACGGCCCACGCCCTTGACGCTCCTTGGCCCGACCCCTACATTGCTTCCAGATAGTAGAAAATGTTTTCCACAATGTGGAAATTTCAGTCTGTAGTCATCACACGACGAGATCACGGAAGTGCTCACCGCGGGGCGCGACGGGAGCGCGAGTCCGGCACCTGGAGCAGGAGTACGCAATGGCTCGTATGACCGCTGCCCGCGCGGCAGTCGAGATCCTCAAGCGCGAGGGGGTCCGTGACGCGTTCGGGGTCCCCGGCGCGGCGATCAACCCCTTCTACGCGGCCCTGCAGGCCGCCGGCGGGATCCAGCACACCCTCGCCCGGCATGTCGAGGGCGCCTCGCACATGGCCGAGGGGTACACCCGCACCCGTCCAGGGAACATCGGTGTCTGCGTCGGCACCTCCGGGCCCGCCGGCACCGACATGATCACCGGGCTCTACTCGGCCATCGGTGACTCCGTCCCGATCCTCTGCGTCACGGGCCAGGCACCCACGGCCGTGATCCACAAGGAGGACTTCCAGGCGGTCGACATCGCCTCCATCGCCAGGCCGGTCACGAAGATGGCCGTCACCGTCCTGGAGGCCGCCCAGGTCCCCGGCGTCTTCCAGCAGGCCTTCCACCTCATGCGCTCCGGCCGTCCCGGACCCGTCCTCGTCGACCTGCCCATCGACGTCCAGCTCACCGAGATCGAGTTCGACCCGGACACCTACGAGCCGCTCCCGGTCTACAAGCCGGCCGCCACCCGCGCCCAGATCGAGAAGGCGATCGGGCTGCTGAACGCCTCGCAGCGGCCGCTGATCGTGGCCGGCGGCGGGATCATCAACGCCGATGCCTGCGAACTCCTCGTCGAATTCGCCGAGTTGACCGGTGTGCCGGTGGTCCCCACCCTCATGGGCTGGGGCAGCCTGCCCGACGACCACGAGCTGAACGCGGGCATGGTCGGCCTCCAGACCTCGCACCGCTACGGCAACGCCACCTTCCTGGAGTCCGACTTCGTCCTCGGCATCGGCAACCGCTGGGCCAACCGGCACACCGGGAGACTGGACGTCTACACGGCCGGACGCACGTTCGTGCACGTAGACATCGAGCCCACCCAGATCGGCAGGATCTTCGCCCCCGACTACGGCATCGCCTCCGACGCCAAGGCCGCGCTGGAGCTGTTCGTCGCGGTGGCACGGGAGTCGAAGGCGGCGGGCCGGCTGCCGGACCGCTCCGCGTGGGCGGCCGACGCGCAGGACCGCAGGGCCCGGCTGCAGCGCCGCACGCACTTCGACGACATCCCGATCAAGCCCCAGCGCGTCTACGAGGAGATGAACAAGGCCTTCGGCCCCGAGACCCGTTACGTCTCCACCATCGGCCTCTCCCAGATCGCCGGCGCCCAGATGCTGCACGTCCACCACCCGCGCCACTGGATCAACTGCGGCCAGGCGGGGCCGCTCGGCTGGACGGTCCCGGCCGCGCTCGGCGTCGCGAAGGCCGACCCGGAGGCGTCCGTCGTCGCCCTCTCCGGCGACTACGACTTCCAGTTCATGATCGAGGAGTTGGCCGTCGGGGCGCAGCACCGCATCCCGTACGTCCACGTCCTGGTCAACAACTCCTACCTGGGCCTCATCCGCCAGGCCCAGCGCGCCTTCGACATCGACTTCCAGGTCAACCTGGAGTTCGAGAACGTCAACTCGCCCGAGCTGGGCGTCTACGGCGTCGACCACGTCAAGGTCGCCGAGGGCCTCGGCTGCAAGGCGATCCGGGTGACCGACCCGGCCGACCTGGGCGCCGCCTTCGAACAGGCCAAGAAGCTCGCGGTGGAATACCGGGTGCCGGTCGTCGTCGAGGCGATCCTGGAGCGCGTCACCAACATCTCGATGTCCACGACGAACGACATCGGCAACGTGGTCGAGTTCGAGGAGATCGCGACGGAGCCGGGGCACGCGCCCACGTCGATCAAGCGGTTGCGGGTCTGAGGGGCTCGGAGGGGCTCTGAGAGGCGCCGGGTGATCGGCTGCCGAGCGGGAGAGCGCGAGAGCGGGGAGGGGAGGAGGGGAGAGGGGGAGAGGGGGCACGGAGAAGGGAGGCCTTGCGGCGGCGCGACCTCGCGTGATGCGAGCCGCTTTGCCGCGCCGCCGCGCTCGGCCTCCCCCGTCTCCCCGGTTCACCCCCGC
>NZ_JAVRFJ010000066.1:0-36795 GCF_031845845.1 Streptomyces gottesmaniae | reverse complement strand
ACCGAAGACCGGCCGGGAACGGGGTATCAACATATCTGGCGTTGATTTTTGGCACGCTGTTGAGTTCTCAAGGAACGGACGCTTCCTTTGTACTCACCCAAGCTACTCTCGGGCTTTCCTCCGGGCATTTTCCCTTCGGTCTTGCGTTTCCGACTCTATCAGATCGTTTTCCGATCCGATTTCCTCGGTGCTTTCCAGGTTTCCGCTTCCGCGTTTCCCTTTTCGGCGATTCCGACTTTATCAGAAGTTCTGAGTCGGATTTCCACCCGGTCCGGGCGGCTCCTGGCGCATCAGTTGCACCGGGTTCCCCCCTGGGCGGAGCCGTAAACGTACTGGAGCGGGGCGCCCCGATGCAAATCGAGGGGCCCCGCTCCGGAACGGGCGCTGACGGAAGGTCAGACCTCAACCACCACAGGCAGGATCATCGGCCGACGCCGGTAGGTGTCCGAGACCCACTTGCCGAGGGTGCGGCGGATGAGTTGTTGCAGCTGATGAGGCTCGACGACCCCGTCCTGTGCCGAACGCTCCAGAACTTCGGTGATCTTCGGGGCGACCGCGCTGAACGCGGAGTCCTCGATGCCTGATCCCCGGGCCTGGATGTGCGGACCTCCGGTGATCTTGCCGGTGGAGGAGTCCACGACGACGAAGACGGAGATGATGCCCTCGTCTCCCAGGATCTTGCGGTCCTTGAGCGCCGGCTCACCGACGTCACCGACCGAGAGGCCGTCGACGTACACATAACCGGCCTGGACCTTGCCCGCGATCTTGGCCTTGCCCTCGATGAGGTCGACGACCACGCCGTCCTCGGCGATGACGATGCGGTCGTGCGGTACGCCGGTCAGAGCGCCCAGCTCCGCGTTGGCGCGCAGGTGGCGCCATTCGCCGTGCACCGGCATCAGGTTCTTCGGGCGGCAGATGTTGTAGAAGTACAGCAGCTCACCGGCCGAGGCATGTCCGGAGACGTGGACCTTGGCGTTGCCCTTGTGGATGACGTTGGCGCCCCAGCGGGTCAGGCCGTTGATGACGCGGTAGACCGCGTTCTCGTTGCCGGGGATCAGCGACGAGGCCAGGATCACCGTGTCGCCCTGGACGATGCGGATCTGGTGGTCCCGGTTGGCCATGCGGGACAGGGCCGCCATCGGCTCGCCCTGTGATCCGGTGCAGACGAGGACGATCTCGTGGTCGGGAAGGTCGTCGAGTGTCTTGACGTCCACGACCAGGCCCGGCGGAACCCTCAGGTAGCCCAGGTCCCTGGCGATGCCCATGTTCCGGACCATCGAGCGGCCGACGAAGGCGACCCGGCGGCCGTACTCGTGGGCGGCGTCGAGGATCTGCTGGATGCGGTGGATGTGGCTGGCGAAGCTGGCCACGATGATCCGCTTCCGAGCGCCCGCGAAGACCTGGCGCAGGACGTTGGAGATGTCGCGCTCAGGGGGAACGAACCCCGGAACCTCCGCGTTCGTGGAGTCGGAGAGAAGAAGATCGATGCCCTCTTCGCTCAGTCGTGCGAACGCGTGCAGGTCGGTGAGACGGTTGTCCAGCGGGAGCTGGTCCATCTTGAAGTCACCCGTGTGGACCACCATGCCCGCGGGGGTGCGGATGGCCACGGCGAGGGCGTCCGGGATGGAGTGGTTGACCGCGACGAACTCGCAGTCGAAGGGGCCGATGCGCTCGCGGTTCCCCTCGACCACCTCAAGGGTGTACGGGCGGATGCGGTGCTCCTGGAGCTTGGCCTCGATCAGGGCGAGGGTCAGCTTGGAGCCGATCAGCGGGATGTCGGGCTTCTCGCGCAGCAGATACGGGACCGCGCCGATGTGGTCCTCGTGGCCGTGCGTGAGGACGATGCCCTCGATGTCGTCGAGGCGGTCCCTGACGGACGAGAAGTCCGGCAGGATCAGGTCGATTCCGGGCTGCTCCTCCTCGGGGAAGAGCACCCCGCAGTCGACGATCAGCAGTCGGCCGCCGTACTCGAAGACGGTCATGTTCCGGCCGATCTCACCGAGGCCACCCAAGGGGGTGACCCGGAGGCCACCTTCGGGGAGCGGCGGCGGCGGGCCGAGTTCAGGATGCGGATGACTCAAAAGACTCTCCTCACCACGCGCGCCACGTACCTCTGTGGCACGTGGCGCGCATGACGTTCGTGCAAAAGCAGTTGTGGATGTGGATGCAGGCGCTTGCGTCCTGCCTATTCAGTTGTGAAGTCTGGTTGTCGCGTCGTGCGAAGTCCGGTGTCAGACCTGTACCCCGCCGGCACCAAGATCGATCTTGAGCTGAGCCGTCTCCTCGGGCGAAAGCTCCACCATGGGGGCGCGCAGCGGTCCCGCCGGCAGGCCCTGGAGGGCGAGCGCCGCCTTGGTCGTCATCACGCCCTGGGTGCGGAACATGCCGGTGAAGACCGGGAGCAGCTTCTGGTGGATCTCGGTGGCCTTCTGGACGTCACCGGAGACGTACGCCTCGACGAGGGCGCGCAGCTCGGGGGTGACGACGTGGCCGACGACCGAGACGAAGCCGACCGCGCCCACGGAGAGCAGCGGGAGGTTGAGCATGTCGTCGCCGGAGTACCAGGCGAGGCCGGAGCGGGCGATCGCCCAGCTGGCGCGGCCGAGGTCACCCTTGGCGTCCTTGTTGGCGACGATGCGCGGGTGCTCGGCGAGCCGGACGATCGTCTCGGTGTCGATCGGGACACCGCTGCGGCCCGGGATGTCGTAGAGCATGACCGGCAGGTCGGCCGCGTCGGCGATCGCCTTGAAGTGGCGGTACAGGCCTTCCTGCGGGGGCTTGTTGTAGTACGGCGTGACGACGAGAAGGCCGTGGGCTCCGACCTTCTCGGCGGCGCGGGCCAGCTCGGTGCTGTGGTGGGTGTCGTTCGTGCCGACGCCGGCGATGATGTGCGCGCGGTCGCCGACGGCTTCGAGGACGGCTCGTACCAGGTCCGATTTCTCCGCGTCACTGGTGGTGGGGGACTCGCCCGTGGTGCCGTTGATGACCAGGCCGTCGTTGCCTGCGTCCACCAGGTGGGTGGCGAGCCGCTGCGCGCCGTCTAGGTCGAGTGCGCCGTCCGCCGTGAAGGGCGTGACCATGGCGGTGAGGACCCGCCCGAAGGGGGTCTGCGGAGTCGAGGTCGGAGCCATGGGTAACACGCTACTCGCTGCTCAGGGCGCGGTCTGCCCTCGGGGGGCGGGAAAAGTCAGGACAAATGCGGAGCCCGGCACTGCCTGCTCGGGGGTTCAAGCAGTGCCGGGTCCGTTTGATCAGGCTAGATGAACTTCTCGAAATGCCGCAATACGGACACTTCGCTCGGCTGACCCGCACATCTGTGCCTGGCCGAAAGTCGACGGTCGCTACGGCGCGACGCGGCCGTTCGCATTGAACGCCGCGTGCGTGAGCGGCATGAGCCTGGCCCACTCCGTCTCCATCCGCTCGCCCACCATCTCGATCTCGCGCTGCGGGAAGGACGGGACCTTGGCGAGCTCGTGCTGGGTGCGCAGACCGAGGAAGTGCATCAGCGAGCGGGCGTTGCAGGTGGCGTACATCGACGAGAAGAGTCCGACCGGGAGGACCGAGCGGGCGACCTCGCGGGCGACGCCGGCGGCCAGCATCTCCTGGTACGCCTCGTAGGCGTGGATGTACGAGTCCTCCATGACCCGCCCGACCAGCTCCTGCTGCGCCTGAGTGCCCTCCACGAAGACGTACTTGCCGGGACGCCCCTCCTGGACGAGCTTGCGGGCCTCGTCGGGGACGTAGAAGTGGGGCTGGAGTTCCCGGTAGCGTCCCGACTCCTCGTTGTACGAGTTGTGCACGACGATCCCGTTGGCGAGGAAGTTGTGCCAGGGGCCTTCGACGGAGAGGTCGTACGTCATCTCCTCGCCGTCCTGCTCGATGGCGACGATCCGGTCCGGAACCGCTCGGGCGATCTTGCCGTCGCGCTGGGCCAGGGCCTGCTCACCGGCGCTCTTGATCGCATGGCAGGACTCACACGCGGGCGCGAGGTTCCTCTCGTCGAGGGCCTGGGTCAGGTCACCAGCCACCGGAACCACGTGGTCCAGGGCGAGTTCCGCGCGGGGGAAGTCCTGACCGCAGAGGTGACAGCTGTCGGTCTCCTTGATCAGTCGCTCTCGCTGCATGGAAGTCCACACACCGATGCCGCGCCGCAGGCTCGGCGGCACCAGTGCCTCCGACGGACGAGGGACGGTCCCCGCCACCATGACCGCGTCACCGACAGCCAGTTCCCCGGCCTTGCACCAGCCCTCGGGCGTGAGCACCGCATGATCGACCGTGGAGCGGAGCGTCTTCCCGGACTCCGTGGTGATCGTGATGAGTGGCTTCACCCCGGACTCGATGACATCGACGATCCTGGCCCGCTGGGCGAGCAGCGTCTCTTCGTCGTAACAGCGCACGTGGTCGCGACGGACCGATTCGAGCTTGCGCAGGCGGGTGCTGGGGTGCAGTTCCCTGAATTCCGCCACTGCCGACTCCGCTGCCTCACGGTTGTCGTACAGGCCGAGGTAATTGTTCTTCTCGCCGCGCCGGACCTGGGCCATCCACTTTCCGGCCCTGCTGTGCCACGTCACTCCACCGGCGGAATGCGGAAGTCGGTCCTCGACGCCGAGGTGCCAGAGCTTGTACAGCTCCGCGATGGTGCGCCGACGGAGATGGCCGGCCTCGCTCTCCAGGGTGATCTCGGTGTCGCCGGCGATGCACCAGCCCACCCGGTGGCGCATGAACTCGCGGAAGACGAAGATCGGGGCGCTGATGAAGAAGGTCATCGAGTTGTGCTCGAAGGGGCTGCCGTGCCGGTCCCGCATGAGGTAGTTGATGAGGCCCTTGGAGCGCTCGGGGTCCTTCTGCAGCTCCTCCAGGGACTGCTCGCCGGCGGTGGAGACGCGGGCGGCCCACAGCACGTCCGAGTCGGCGGCGCTGTGCTTCACCAACTCGACGGTCACATCGCTGCGGAAGCTGGGCTTGAGGTCGTCGACGGGAGTGTCGGTCACGGCTCGGAGGATCCTTCCCATGGCTGCTCTCGGGCGGCGCCCACTCTACGGGCCGACACCGACAAGGCGCCCGGATGCCCCGAGTTGCACCCTCTTGTGCCCCCGTTGGACCCCTGAGAGTGGTGGGGAGGGGTCCGGCTCGGTAGCCTCACCCGGCGATAGCTGTGCGTGGATTGAGTGAGGATCACCCGTGCCCCTGCCCTTCCTGACCGCCGACCGCGCCTTCGACCACGCGGTGGACGAACCTCTGCCGTTCGAGGACCGTGACCGCTGGCGGCGCCCCTACCGGCCCGGCCCCTGGCGGGTCGGCGCGGCCGCGCTCCTGCTGCTGCTCGCGTCGTACGTGCTGGTCGCGGCGGTCATCATCGCGGCGGCCGAGACACCGCAGGCGGGCGCGATCTTCTTCGGAGCGGCGCTGCTCGTCATCAGCTGCGCGCTGCGGCTGCTGCGGGTCGGCATCTGGGTGAGCGCACGGGGGGTGCGGCAGGTGGGCTTCTTCCGCACCCGTACGGCCTCCTGGGAGGCGAGCGTCTCGGTGCGTACCGTGCAGCAGCCGGTGCGCTGGCTCGGGCTCCCGCGGTCCGTGCAGGGGCAGGCGCTGCTCCTCGTCCGCAGGGACCGCGTGCAGGAGTATGTGACGCCGCTGATGACCACGCACAACGCCGACTTCCTGGCGCGTACGGAGGCCTTCGACCGGGCGGCCGACACGATCGAGGCGTGGGCGGCGGAGTACGGACGCGCCGCGTAGTCGGCCACCGGGAAGGTCGAGGACGGCGGTGAGGGGCCGGTCCGCGGGTGCGGACCGGCCCCTCACCGCTGTGCGGAGGTACGTCGGCTCAGGCGGCGGGCGCCGGTTTGCCGTCGTGGAGGGCGATGGCGCGCTGCATGGCCTTGCGGGCCCGGGGTGTGTCGCGGGCGTCGTGGTAGGCGACGGCCAGACGGAACCAGGTACGCCAGTCGTCGGGGGCGTCCTCGGTCTCCGCCTTGCGCTGGGCGAAGACCTCGTCGGCCGAGTCACGGTCGATGCGGCCGCTCGGTGTCCGCTTCAACTCGTCGACGGGGAGGCCCCCTTCGGCGTCGAGTTCGGCGGCGAGCTGATTGGCCCTGCGGACGAACTGGGTGTTCTTCCAGAGGAACCACAGACCGATTCCCGGCAGGACGAGCACGGCGACGCCGAAGGCGATCGTGACCGGTGTGCCGGTCTCTATGAGGAGGATCCCGCGGCTGCCGACCAGGACGAAGTAGACGACCAGGACGGCTGCCGTGACGGCGTAGGTGATCTTCGCGCGCATGACGTTCCTTTGGCCTGTCAGCCCAGGTCGAGGAAGTGTTCGAGGCCGAAGGTGAGGCCCGGGGTGGTCACCACACGGCGGGCGCCGAGCAGGATGCCCGGCATGAAGCTGCTGTGGTGGAGGGAGTCATGACGGACCGTCAGGGTCTCGCCCTCGCCGCCGAGCAGGACCTCCTGGTGGGCGAGGAGGCCCCGGAGGCGGACGGCGTGGACCGGGACGCCGTCGACGTCGGCGCCCCGCGCACCCTCCAGGGCCGTGGCGGTGGCGTCCGGCGCCGGGGCGGTACCGGCCGCGCGGCGGGCCTCGGCGATGAGCTGGGCGGTGCGGGTGGCGGTGCCGCTGGGGGCGTCGACCTTGTTCGGGTGGTGCAGCTCGACGACCTCGACGGACTCGAAGTAAGGCGCCGCGATCTGTGCGAACTTCATCGTCAGGACGGCCCCGATGGAGAAGTTGGGCGCGATGAGCACGCCGGTCTCCGGGGACCCCTCCAGCCAGCCCTTCAGCTGCGCGAGGCGCTCGTCGGTCCAGCCCGTGGTGCCGACGACCGCGTGGATGCCGTGGCGTACGCAGTAGTCGAGGTTGTCCATGACCGAGGCCGGGGTGGTCAGTTCGACAACCACCTGGGCGCCGGTCTCCGCCAGCGTCTCCAGCTTGTCGCCCCGGCTCAGGGCGGCGACCAGCTCCATGTCCTCGGCGGCCTCGACGGCCCGTACGGCCTCGGAGCCGATGCGGCCCCGGGCACCGAGGACCGCCACGCGCAGCTTGCTCATTGCTTGGTTCCTTAACTGGGGTTAGGCGACGGCTTCGTGCAGACGGGACGCCTGTTTGTCCTTGAGCGGGCCGATCACCGACAGGGAGGGGCGCCGGCCCAGGATCTCGCGGGCCACGGCACGGATCTCGTCCGGGGTCACCATGGCTATCCGGGTCAGCATCTCGTCGACGGACATCTGCTCGCCCCAGCACAGCTCGCTCTTGCCGATGCGGTTCATGATCGAGCCGCTGTCCTCAAGGCCGAGGACCGTGGAGCCGCGCAGCTGGCCGATGGCGCGCTCGATCTCGTCGTCGGGCAGCCCGTGCTCGGCGACCTGGTCGAGTTCGTCGCGGCAGATCTTGAGCACGTCGTGGACCTGGGACGGGCGGCAGCCGGCGTACACGCCGAAGAGGCCGCAGTCGGCGAAGCCGGAGGTGTACGAGTACACGCTGTAGGCGAGGCCGCGCTTCTCCCGGACCTCCTGGAAGAGGCGGGAGGACATACCGCCGCCCAGTGCCGTGTTGAGGACGCCGAGCGCCCAGCGGCGTTCGTCGGTGCGGGCAAGTCCGGGCATACCGAGGACGACGTGCGCCTGCTCGGTCTTGCGCCCGATCAGCTCGACACGACCGGCCGTGCGCAGGCTCCGGGTGCCCTCGCGCGGGGCGATCGGGGTGGCGTCGACGCGGGTGAGGGCGCCGGCGCTCTCGAAGGCGGCACGGACCTGGCGTACGACCTTGTTGTGGTCGATGTTGCCGGCGCAGGCGACCACGAGGTGGGTGGGGTCGTAGTGCTTCTTGTAGAAGCGGCGGATGCGGTCGGCGCTGAGGGCGTTGACCGTGTCGACCGTGCCGAGGACCGGGCGGCCGAGGGGGGTGTCGCCGAACATGGTGTGCGCGAACAGATCGTGCACGCAGTCGCCCGGGTCGTCCTCGGTCATCGCGATCTCTTCGAGGATGGCGCCGCGTTCGACGTCGACGTCCTCCTCGCGGATGAGCGAGCCGGTGAGCATGTCGCAGACCGTGTCGATGGCCAGCGGCAGGTCGGAGTCGAGCACGCGCGCGTAGTAGCACGTGTACTCCTTCGCCGTGAACGCGTTCATCTCGCCGCCGACCGCGTCGATCGCGGACGATATGTCGAGCGCGCTACGGCGGGCGGTGCCCTTGAAGAGCAGGTGCTCCAGGTAGTGCGTGGCGCCGTTCAGCGCGGGCGTCTCGTCGCGGGAGCCGACGTGCGCCCAGATCCCGAAGGTGGCGGAGCGCACGGACGGCAGGGTCTCGGTGACGATGCGCAGGCCGCCCGGGAGGGTGGTCTTGCGGACCGTGCCGATGCCGTTCATGCCCTTGATCAGGGTTTGGGTACGGGCGACGGCCCGCGCCTCCGTGGAGGTGCGGGCCGTCGCCTTGGAGCTACGGGACGTCACTTGTCGCCGTCGTCCTTCTTGTCCTCGGAGCCTTCTTCGCCCTCGATCACGGGGATGAGGGAGAGCTTGCCGCGGGAGTCGATCTCGGCGATCTCGACCTGGACCTTGGCGCCGACCGCGACCACGTCCTCGACGTTCTCCACGCGCTTGCCGCCGGCGAGCTTGCGGATCTGCGAGATGTGCAGCAGACCGTCCTTGCCCGGGAGCAGCGACACGAACGCACCGAACGTCGTCGTCTTCACGACGGTGCCCAGGTAGCGCTCGCCGACCTCCGGCATGGTCGGGTTGGCGATCGAGTTGATCGTGGCGCGGGCGGCCTCGGCCTGCGAGCCGACCTGGGCACCGATGTAGATGGTGCCGTCGTCCTCGATCGTGATCTCGGCGCCGGTGTCCTCCTGGATCTGGTTGATCATCTTGCCCTTGGGGCCGATGACCTCGCCGATCTTGTCAACGGGGATCTTGACGGTGATGATCCGCGGGGCGTTCGGGGACATCTCGTCCGGCGTGTCGATCGCTTCCATCATCACGTCGAGGATGTGGAGGCGGGCGTCACGGGCCTGCTTGAGGGCGGCGGCCAGGACGGAGGCCGGGATGCCGTCCAGCTTGGTGTCGAGCTGGAGGGCAGTGACGAACTCCTTGGTGCCGGCGACCTTGAAGTCCATGTCGCCGAAGGCGTCCTCCGCACCGAGGATGTCGGTGAGGGTGACGTAGTGCGTCTCGCCGTCGATCTCCTGGGAGATCAGACCCATGGCGATGCCGGCGACGGGGGCCTTCAGCGGCACACCGGCGTTCAGCAGCGACATGGTGGAGGCGCAGACCGAGCCCATGGACGTCGAGCCGTTCGAGCTGAGCGCCTCGGAGACCTGGCGGATCGCGTAGGGGAACTCCTCACGCGTCGGCAGGACCGGGACGAGGGCGCGCTCGGCGAGGGCGCCGTGGCCGATCTCGCGGCGCTTCGGGGAACCGACGCGGCCCGTCTCGCCGGTGGAGTACGGCGGGAAGTTGTAGTTGTGCATGTAGCGCTTGCGCGTCACCGGCGACAGCGTGTCGAGCTGCTGCTCCATGCGGAGCATGTTGAGGGTGGTGACGCCCAGGATCTGGGTCTCGCCACGCTCGAACACGGCGGAGCCGTGCACGCGCGGGATGGCCTCGACCTCGGCGGCGAGCGTACGGATGTCCGTCACGCCGCGGCCGTCGATGCGCTTCTTCTCCTTGATGACGCGCTCGCGGACCAGGCTCTTGGTCAGCGAGCGGTACGCGGCGGAGATCTCCTTCTCGCGGCCCTCGAACTGCGGCAGGAGCTTCTCGGCGGCGAGCGCCTTGACGCGGTCCAGCTCGGACTCGCGCTCCTGCTTGCCCGCGATGGTGAGCGCCTGCGCGAGCTCGTCCCGGACGGCGGCCGTGAGGGCCTCCAGGACGTCGTCCTGGTAGTCGAGGAAGATCGGGAACTCGCCGGTGGGCTTGGCGGCCTTCGACGCGAGGTCGGCCTGGGCCTTGCAGAGGACCTTGATGAAGGGCTTCGCGGCGTCCAGACCGGCGGCGACGACCTCCTCGGTCGGCGCCTCGGCGCCGCCCTTGACCAGCTGGATGGTCTTCTCGGTGGCCTCGGCCTCGACCATCATGATCGCGACGTCGCCGTCCTCCAGGGTGCGGCCCGCGACGACCATGTCGAAGACGGCGTCCTCGAGCTCGGAGTGCGTCGGGAAGGCCACCCACTGGCCGTTGATCAGCGCGACGCGGACGCCGCCGATCGGGCCGGAGAAGGGCAGACCGGCCAGCTGCGTGGACGCGGAGGCGGCGTTGATCGCCACGACGTCGTACAGGTGGTCGGGGTTGAGCGCCATGATCGTGGCGACGACCTGGATCTCGTTGCGCAGCCCCTTCTTGAAGGACGGGCGCAGCGGGCGGTCGATGAGGCGGCAGGTGAGGATGGCGTCCTCGGAGGGACGGCCCTCACGGCGGAAGAAGCTGCCGGGGATCTTGCCGGCGGCGTACATCCGCTCCTCGACGTCCACCGTGAGGGGGAAGAAGTCGAGCTGGTCCTTGGGGTTCTTGGAGGCGGTGGTGGCCGACAGCACCATGGTGTCGTCGTCCAGGTACGCCACGGCGGAGCCGGCGGCCTGCTTGGCCAGACGGCCCGTCTCGAAGCGGATGGTGCGGGTGCCGAAGGAACCGTTGTCGATGACGGCCTCGGCGTAGTGGGTCTCGTTCTCCACTAGCAAATTCTCCTCGTCTTCGTCCCGGATCCCGCCCGTGTGGCAGGGGGACGGTGGCGGAGAAGCGCGCCGTCTGGTGCGGGCCGGTCTTCGATCGAAGCCCTCGGGGTTCGCAATTCCCCGGGGGCCACTACCGAGGACCGGCGGCGGCGAGGTGCGCTTCTCCTCGTTCGGTGTGCGTGTGGTCGCCCGTGCCCGGGCGTCCTCACACTGTGTCGTGCCTATTGCGTCGTGCTACCACACTACAAAGGGGTGGTGACACTCCGCACGTTTCCGCCTGTACGTCCCGCGTACGGCGGGGCCGCGCGCCCCCTTCCGGCGAGGTCGCGCCGGGGATCCGGCGGGTGTCGCGGAGGGGTGTACAGCAAAGGGAGCGGTCCCGATTCTCCCGGGAACCGCTCCCCTGCACGGCGTCTTACTTGGCGCCCGCCGCACCGCGGCGGATGCCGAGGCGGTCGACCAGCGTACGGAAGCGCTGGATGTCCTTCTTGGCGAGGTACTGCAGCAGACGGCGACGCTGACCGACCAGGATCAGCAGACCACGGCGGGAGTGGTGGTCGTGCTTGTGGGTCTTGAGGTGCTCGGTCAGGTCGGAGATACGGCGGGAGAGCATCGCGACCTGGACCTCGGGGGAGCCGGTGTCGCCCTCCTTGGTACCGAACTCGCTGATGATCTGCTTCTTCGTAGCGGCGTCGAGCGACACGCGATACTCCTCTTGAGTCTCATTGATGCCACCGAGTGCCCCTGGTCTTCTTCTCAGGGGGGCTTGTGTGACTCTGGTGACGGGGTCCGTCGGGAGCTGCCTCCGGAGTCCGGGGGTGCGCACACAAACGGCCGTCAGTCAGGTTACCAGGCTGGGGGGACGGGCTTGGCACCCACTCCGCGCCGCCCATCCTCTTTCCTCAGCCGGTCAGGGAACGGACTGCCGTGAGGACGCCCAGCACCGCCAGACACAGCGGAATCAGCGTGAGCAGCACGAAGCCCTCGGCAATGTCGAGGAAGCGGCCCCAGAAGGGGGACAGGCCCTTCTGGGGGACGATCAGCCCGATCGCCGCGAACAGGGCGGCTCCGGCCGCGACGGCCACCGTCAGCCAGATGGTCCGGAGGTCAAGCGCGCCCCGGTCGTCGTGCAGCACGAACTCGGTGAGAGCCCCGGTCGGCGGGTTGAGCGCGAGGCCGACGAGGAGGAGCGCGATGGCCGCGAGGCCGGCGACGAGGGCACACGCCACCTGGGAGGTGTAGCGGAAGAGCCGGGCTCGGATCAGCATGGCCAGGCCCGAGGCGAGAGCCAGGAGCTGGCCCCAGATGTCCTCCGAGAAGCCGAGGACGGCACCGGAGGCGACGGCCACGGCGGAGGTGCCGCCGACGAGACCCAGGAGCATCTCGTGGCCCCGTCGGGCCTGGGCCGCGATACGTTCGGCGTCCAGGGGGTCGGTGTCCGGACCCTGGCCGGGATCCAGGTCGAAGTCCTCGTAGATGGCGGAGCGCGGCGCCGCGTAGCCGATGGGCAGGCGGGCGAAACGGGCCGACAAGCCCGGCAGGAAGGCGACGAGTCCGATGGCGACCGGGGCGCACACCGAGGCGGCCTCGGTCGCGGAGGCGTCCGCGACGATCGCCACGAAGGTGGCGAGGGTGCCCACCGCCGCGAGGAAGGCGGAGGCCACGAAGGGTGCGTCCCCACTGGGCGTGAGCGCGACGAGGGCGGCGGAGGCGACCAGGACGGCCACGCAGCCCAGCATGAACTGAAGTCTGCCGGGCCCCTGGCCGCCCGCCGGGCCGACGATTCCGGAACCGGCGAGGAGGAGCAGGGGCTGCGCGGCCAGCCCGAGGGCGACGGCCGCGAGGCGGTCGGCGTACACACGCGCGCGCACGGCCGCGTAGGCGACGAGGAGTACGCCGAGCCCGCCCGCGATGAGGCCGGGCAAGCCGTGCATGTCGTGGCGGACCGGATCGGCGTACCAGAGCACGAAGGCGACGAGCAGCAGGAGCAGGGCGCCGCCGATCAGTCCGGCGGCGCGCAGCAGGTCGTCGCTCCACAGGTGGCGGTCGCGAACGACCGCGGAGGCGACCGCGTCGGAGACGTCGTCGTGGACTGCCGGTGGCAGCGACTCGGCGAAGGGCCGCAGGCTGAGCACCTCACCGTCGAGCACCCGTTCACCGGCGAGCGTGCGGGCGCCTTCGAGGACGGTGCCGTCACGCCGTACGAGGTGGTAGCCCGCCGGAGTGCCGACCTGTTGGGTCTGGCCCGTCAGGCGCAGGATCTCCGGATAGACATCGGCGATGGCGATGTCCACCGGGAGGGCGACGTCGATACGGCTGTCGGGTGCCACGACAGTGACTCGGCAGAACCCGGTCGTCGCGGTCGTACTCACCTTCACTGACCCCCTGCTTCGCGGATGCGCACGCTGCGGGCGTCACCCTACCGGGCGGTGCCGTCAGCGGTGACAAGTAGGATCCCCGGCTAGCGGGGGGCGACCGACACCACGGGGGTGCCGGTACGAAACTGCTCGTCCGCGTAGGGGGATTGATGCACCGGTGAGCCAGATCGTCATCAAGCGCCCACCGCGTTCCCTGCCGCCTGAAGTGCCCTCGGATGAGCTGCGCCTGGAGCCTCCTCCAGAGCTGCCACGCGGTCAGCAGGAGGGCATGCTGATGCAGATCCTGCCGACGCTCGGCATGGGCTCGTCGGTGGTGTTCTACTTCGCGTCCCCGAACGCCCATCCGTTCATGCGGATCATGGGTGTGGTGATGCTCGTGTCGACGGCCGCGATGGTGATCGCGCAGATCGTCCGGCACCGCCGCGGTACGCAGGGGCAAATGGCCGATGTGCGCCGGGACTACCTCAAATATCTCGCGCAGACCCGGCGTACGGTCCGCAGGACGGGCTTGAAGCAGCGCGACGCGCAGCTGTATCTGCACCCCTCCCCCGAGCAGTTGTGGTCGGTGGTCGCCGAGGGCAGCCGGGTATGGGAACGCCGCGTCGGGGACGCCGACTTCGGGCAGGTACGGGTCGGCCTGGGCCCACAGCAGCTGGCCTCGCCCCTGGTGGCTCCGGACACGGCGCCCGTGGACGAGTTGGAGCCGTTGTGCGCCGGTGCCATGCAGCGGTTCCTCGCCGTGCACGGCCAGTTGGACGGGCTGCCGGTCGCGGTGTCGCTGCGCGCCTTCTACCACGTGACGGTGTCCGGTGAGCAGGAGAGCGCACAGGCCGCGGCGCGTGCCCTGGTGGCCCAGCTCACCACGCTGCACTCCCCCGACGATCTGATGGTGGCCGTCGTCGCCGCCCCGAACGCCGTGGGCCGCTGGGACTGGACCAAGTGGCTGCCGCACAGCCAGTTGCCCGGCCAGTTCGACGGCTCGGGTACACGGCGGCTGTTCGGTGACGACCTCGGTGAGTTGGAGCATCTGCTGTCGGCCCGGCTCGAAGGCCGCCCGCGTTTCAGCCGGGGCGGCCAGCCTGTCCTGGACCAGCCGCATCTCGTGATCGTTCTCGACGGCGGAATCGTGCCCCCGACCTCTGCCTTCGCGGCCGCGGAGGGCCTGCAGGGCGTGACGATCATCGAGGTGGTCCCTGGCGAGCTCGACCAGCCACGGGGCGGCCTCTCCATCGTCGTACGACCGGACCGGCTGTGGCTGGACTCGGGAGCCGGAGTCGCCTACGAGGGCACGCCCGACGGGCTGTCGCTGCCTGCCGCCGAGGCGCTCGCCCGGCAGCTGGCTCCGCTGCGCATGGGCGGCGGGGACGACGACGAACCGCTGCTCGCCAACTTGGACTTCACCGATCTGCTGGGCCTCGGCGACGCCGCCTCCGTGGACGTGACCCGTACATGGCGGCCGCGGTCGACGCCCGAGCGGCTGCGGGTGCCCATCGGGGTCGGCGAGGACGGCCGGCCCGTGATGCTGGACCTCAAGGAGGCGGCACAGGATGGAATGGGCCCGCACGGCCTGTGCGTGGGCGCGACCGGCTCCGGCAAGTCGGAGCTGCTGCGCACCCTGGTGCTCGGTCTCGCGGTCACCCACTCCTCCGAGACGCTGAACTTCGTCCTCGCGGATTTCAAGGGCGGCGCCACCTTCGCCGGCATGTCCCAGATGCCGCACGTCGCTGCCGTCATCACCAACCTCTCCGACGACCTGACCCTCGTCGACCGCATGGGCGACGCGATCCGCGGCGAACTCCAGCGCCGTCAGGAACTGCTGCGCTCCGCCGGCAACTACGCCAACATCCACGACTACGAGAAGGCGCGGGCCGCCGGCGCGCCGCTGGAGCCGCTGGCCTCGCTCGTCCTCGTGATCGACGAGTTCAGTGAACTCCTCACGGCCAAGCCCGACTTCATCGACATGTTCATCCAGATCGGCCGTATCGGCCGCTCGCTGGGGGTGCATCTGCTGCTCGCCTCGCAGCGCCTGGAGGAGGGTCGGCTGCGCGGACTGGACACCTATCTGTCGTACCGGATCGGTCTGCGCACGTTCTCGGCCGCCGAGTCGCGTGCCGCGCTCGGGGTCCCGGACGCGTACCACCTGCCGTCCGTGCCCGGCTCGGGTTATCTGAAGTTCGGTACGGATGAGATGACCCGTTTCAAGGCGGCGTACGTCTCGGGCACGTACCGCGCGGGCGGCCCCGAGGTCTCCCGGGACCGGCTGCCGATCGAGCGCAGGCCGGCGCTGTTCACGGCGACGCCGGTGCCGGTCACCTACGCGGCGCCGGACCCGGCGCAAGTGCATGCCCCCTCCCGGCAGGAGGACGACGCACTGGCCGACACCGTCCTCGACGTCGTCGTGCAGCGGCTGGAAGGGCAGGGGGTGCCCGCCCACCAGGTGTGGCTGCCGCCCCTGGACCGAGCGCCGACACTGGACCACCTACTCCCACCGCTCACCTCGACGGCCGAACGCGGCCTGCAAGCCGCCGAGTACACACGGCTGGGCGGACTGACGGTCCCCCTGGGTCTGATCGACAAGCCGTTCGAGCAGAGGCGCGAAGTGCTGTACCGGGACTTCTCCGGTGCGGCGGGCCACATGATGGTGGTCGGCGGCCCTCAGTCCGGCAAGTCCACGCTCCTGCGCACGCTGGTCGCGTCCTTCGCGCTGACCCACACGCCCCATGAGGTGCAGTTCTACTGTCTGGACTTCGGTGGCGGCGGCCTGTCGTCCCTGTCGGACCTGCCGCATGTGGGCGGGGTCGCGTCCAGGCTGGACCCCGAGCGGGTCCGTCGTACGGTCGCCGAGGTGGCGGGCATCCTCAACCGCCGCGAGCAGTTCTTCCGCGCGAATGGCATCGACTCCATCGGCACATACCGGAGGCGCCGCGCGGCGGGCGATCTGCCCGGCGAGGCCTGGGGCGACGTGTTCCTGGTCATCGACGGCTGGGGCAACTTCAAGGGCGACTACGAGGGCCTCGAAGGCATCGTTCACGACCTCGCGGGCCGCGGCCTCGGCTACGGCATCCACGTCGTTCTCTCCGCGTCCCGCTACATGGAGGTGCGGTCCGCCCTCAAGGACCAGATCCTGGGCCGGCTTGAGCTACGCCTCGGCGACGTCATGGACTCCGAGTTCGACCGCAAGGTCGCGGCGAACGTGCCGGCGGGTGTGCCGGGGCGGGGCCAGGTCCCGGAGAAGCTGCACTTCATGACTGCGCTGCCGCGTATCGACTCCTCGTCGGACGCGGACGGTCTGTCGGATGCCACGGCACAGCTGGTGCAGGCGGTCAAGGGCAACTGGCAGGGCCCCGCGGCCCCGACGGTCCGTCTGCTGCCCCGTGGGCTGCCGGCCGACCAGCTGCCCAAGGGCTTCGAGTTCCCGCAGCACGGCATCGCGATCGGCATCGACGAGGCAAACCTCGAACCCGTCTTCATCGACTTCGACACGGACCCCTTCTTCCTCGTCTTCGGCGAGAGCGAGTCGGGCAAGACGAACCTGCTGCGCCTGATCGCGAAGCAGATCGCCGAGCGTTACACGCCCGCGGAGGCCCGGATCGTCGTCGGCGACTATCGCCGGACGATGCTGGAGACGGTCTCCGAGGAACATTTGCTGGAGTACGCGCCGATGTCGTCCGCGATGGAGGTCCACATGGACGCCATCCGGCAGTTCATGGAGATGCGCGCGCCCAAGCCCGACATCACGCCGCAACAGCTGCGCGACCGCAGCTGGTGGAACGGCCCGCAGCTGTTCATCATCGTCGACGACTACGAGTTGGTCGCCACGAACTCCGGGAACCCGCTGTCGGCCCTCGTCGAGCATCTGCCCTTCGCCCGTGACGTGGGCGTCAAGTTCATCATCGCCCGCAACGCGGCGGGTGCCTCGCGTTCCATGTACGAGTCGTTCATGCAGCGGGTGAAGGAACTCGGCGCACAGGGTGTGATTCTGTCTGGCGACCCGATGGAGGGCGACATCCTGGGCAACGTCCGGGCGCGGCCCATGCCACCCGGGCGGGGCACCTTCGTGTCACGGAAGCGCGGAGCCCCTCTTATCCAGGTGGGCTTGCTTCCGCAACGCCATTAGGGTGATGAACAGTGTTGAAACAAGCCTTGGTTGACTTGGGCGCACGGGGAGAACGGGGAGGCGGCTGACGTGAGTTCGGGCGGGGGCGACAACGGCGCGGGGGGCACGCCGGACACCGGCAGGTCCTTCGACGGCCTGTACGGCGTCAATCCCCAGATGGCGCTGGACATCCAGCACGACGCCATGAAGAACTTCAAGAAGCGCGTCGACGGCCTCCTCGTCGAACTCGGCAAGTCCGAGGCCGCCCCCGACAAAGTGGGCCGGGACCGCCTGTCCCGCGCCCAACTGGGATCGGCCGACTTCAAGGAAGCACAGTTCCTCTACGAGTCGTACGCCATCGTCCATGACGAGTTGGAGAACCTCTCGAAGGCGCTCAGCGCCCAGATCGAGGGGGTGGGACTGGCTGTGCACGCGTCCCGGGTGGGCTTCGAGACCCTCGACGAGGACATCAAGGCGCGGATGCGGGAGGTCAACGCGGAGGTCGACAAGTACTACGACGTGGACCGGGATCCGTATGCGCGGCGCCAGGGCGAGCCGGTCACTGAGATCTCCGAAGAGGAGAAGGGCCTGTAATGAGCGAGCAGCCCGCGCGCAAGCAACCTACGCCCCAGCACACCGACTTCGAGTCGATGACCCACGCCCAGTTGGTGGCCATGCTCAACTCGGCGAACTCCGAGAGCGCCTACGACCTCGCCGCAAAGCTCGCCAAGGCCGCCTCGACGATCACCAAGATCGGCGACGACCTCATGACGTACGTCAAGGGCCTGGAATGGCAGGGCGAGGCCGGCGACACCTTCCGCGAATGGGGTGGCCAGACAGCCAGCGCCACGCTCCACCTCGGGGAGTACGCCGAAGTGGCGTCGCGGTGGATGGGCGTCGTGTCCCAGGCGATCGCGGAGGCGAAGGCGGTCATGCCGGACACCTCCGAGACCACGGCCGCGCAGGCGGATCTCCGGAACGCGGAGAAGTCCCTCGCGGCAGCCAAGGAGCCGGGCGCGCGCAACGACCCCGACGCCCGCAAGCTGGCCCAGACCGCGCAGTCCGACGCGACGGCGGCGCAGGGGCGGATCGACGCGGCGCGGTACGAGGCCGCGCAGCAGATGCGGAAGCTGGCGCAGACTTATCAACAGTCGGCTGCGCAGGTTAATGGGGTGGAGCCGCCTACTTTCGTGCCGCCGGCGAAGCGTCTGGATCCCGAAGGGTGGCGGAGGAGCGAGTATGTATCCGCTGTCGGCTCCCAAGGCGCATCCGGCAGCAACACAGTTGCTTTCACGCAAACCGGGAACGGAAGCAGCACCGGTCCACATGCCACCACCCAAATGGCTCCGCAAAGACACACTCAAGATCCCGTCGATCGCTCTGAGCCTGTCTCTATGGGAATCGACGGCTTGTCCACACTCCCCAATTCATCAGCGCCCAGCCTTCCCGCACCGCCTACGAACGGACCCTCCCAGCGCCCTGAGGCCCCACCTCTCACGCAGCCAAGTCCGACTCCTCACTCCTTCAACAGCGGCGGAAGAGGCCCGGGGCAATCCACTCCCGGGCGTGCTCCCTCAGCCACGCGGCCTCCGCTCCTGTCGGGGCAAGGACCTACTACCGGTAGTGGAACCCGTGTTCCGCGCGAGACTGGAATCATGGGGGGCCGTCCAGTGTCCCCTGCTTCCGGCCGTACGGTCGGCCTTCCGCGAGGGACCGTCATCGGTGGCAGCGCCACACAGGGCGGTACGCCGATGGGACGCGGTGCGACACCCGGAATGTCGGGTGTCGGCAACGCCAATGCCCAGCAGAGCGGCGTAGTCGGAGGCCGACGTCTCACCTCTGAAGGCGGCGAAGTCGTCGGCGGTCGCCCAGCCCAACCTGGTCGCTCCGTCACTCGCCCATTCACACCAGGTGGAGCCGGTCTAATCCGTGCCGCCAACGCCCCCGATCCGGCGCACGGTACGACAGTCGGCCGCCCAGGAGCACCCCTCCACCAGGGCCACACCTCGGACACCCGTCGAGATCAGCCACAGGGCGAACGGCCCGACTACCTCGTCGAAGACGAAGAGACATGGAAGCGTGGCAATCGCCGCGCGCTTCCGCCTGTCGTCGACTGAGGCCATAACAACTCCCCCAGGAAGGCACATGCTCTCCAGCAGTAAGCGAACACTGCGGCCCGTATCGGTGCTGTCGGCTGCTCTTGGCCTACTGCTGGTAGGCATCACCGCAACTCCCGCTCAGGCAGAGTCGATCCGCGCCCGGCAATGGCACCTCGATGCCATGCATGCCGAAGAAATGTGGAAGGTCAGCACCGGCCGAGGTATCACAGTCGCCGTCATCGACACCGGCGTGGATAATTCCTTGGCCGACCTCAAAGGCCAGGTACTAGACGGCCAGGATTATTCAGGCCTGGAGGGCGACGAACATACCGATGCTGATGGTCACGGCACCAACATAGCTGCCCTCATCGCTGCTACTGGTGGGCGAGGAAGCCTGAATGGCTCATATGGCCTTGCACCAGGAGCCAAAATCCTCCCCATCCGTTTGGCACTCAGCAACGGCCAGAGCTTCGAAAACATTAAGTCCGGATCCACATATGCCGCACAAATTTCTACGGCAATCCGATACGCGGCGGACTCCGATGCGGAAATCATCAACATCTCCGGAGGAAGCTTCAAAGAAGACGCCAATACCCCGGAACTTTCCTCTTCCGTTAAATACGCTCTCCAAAAGGGGAAGTTGATTTTCGCTGCCGCCGGAAACGAAGGTGACGGGGCAAATCTACCCGGTTACCCAGCAGCGGTGCCCGGAGTGGTTGCCGTGGCATCGATCAATGAAAAGATCGAACGAAGCTCTTTCTCTCAGTGGGGACCCCAGATTGATATCGCCGCTCCTGGAGAAGACTTGTTCAGCGCCTGTGCAGGTGGTACACAGATCTGCAGGTCCGATGGAACCAGTGGCTCCACCGCGATTGCTTCCGCCTCCGCCGCCCTCATCTGGTCGAAGCATCCGACCTGGACGAACAACCAGGTCCTGCGCGTCCTGATCAACACGATGAAGGGCAACGAGAAGAAGTGGACCTGGAACAACGCCATCGGTTACGGCATTGTCCGTCCGCGTATCGCGCTTCAGAACCCTGGTGACCCGGGCCCCGCCGACAAGTATCCGCTGCCGGACCTCGCTGCGGCCGCGAAGTCACCTTCTGTTTCTCCTGAGGCTTCGGAATCCAGCGGCCCTTCCGACACCAGTGAGACGGGCGACGAGGAAGCCCCGATCACCGGCACCGCCCCCACACACGAAGGCACAGTCCTTTGGATCAGCTTGGGCATCGGAGCAGCAGCAATACTCGCCACAGCCATCGCCGTCCCGATGATCCTCGCACGTCGGCGACGCTCTACGATCCCGCCGCTCCCTCCCTCGTACGCGCCTGCGCCTCCGCACCCTGGGCAGGCCAGCGGGACCTACGGCCCGCCCCAGGCTTCCCCGAACTCCCCTTACAGACCACCATCTCCTGGAGCTGGCCCGTTCTCTTGATCCGCTCTGGCCAGACAGCCATCGGACCGGTCCGAGAATTGACCTGCCGTCACCCAAGAGGTCGGTATCCAGGTCCATTACCGTATTCTTGACCGCCGCAATGCGGCGATCGTACATTCACATGCGAGTCCTGGCAGCACTATGCCAAGGATGTCAGCGACCGGTGTGGTGCTCTGGCGGCAGTGATGGAGAAGGCGGGCAACGACCTGCTCAAGACGGACGAAGCCATCAAGGCGGAAATCGCCAGCCTGAAGACGCAGTTCGAGGACACACCGGCCATCGGCCAGTCGAAGGGCCAAGTGACGGGAGACCATGGACCTGACGACGCTCAAGAGCCTTGAGCCGTCGGACTTCTCGGATGCGGCGGGCGGGTACCGCGCGGTCACTGAGACCTTCACTCAGGAAGGGTCGGAGCCCGACAATACCCTGACGTCACTTCGGGCAGCCGATGGCGAAGTAGAGAGTGGCGAGGCTCTAGGATCACCCTTCTGAAAGACCGGGGATCCTGCCTCGCATCGGACCGTACGGCTCCCTCTACTTCCGTTACCAAATGGCAGACTCGAACAAGTCCATCATTGTCAATGGCAAGCCTGGAGCGGGTAAACAACGTAGGGGTGCCCGAGAAGAGGCTGTCCCAGGATCATATCGTTCCTCTGAACGCGGCGGCACACAAGGTTTCGGCCGGGTTGGGCCGCAAGGAATCAGAGCTCGTTTCAGGAACTCCCACAGCAATTTCGGACCTTATGCCTGAGGATCGCGTTCACCGCTCGCACTGCCCGGTCTTCGAACTTGATAGGGGTGGCGCCCGACAGTCAACCCGGCAGGACACGCTGGCTGTCCGTCGAGTGTCCTGGTCGGGCTGGGCTCCGTGGCGCGGCCGAAGCTCGTCGGCTGTGACCAGCACCCCACTAACCTCGATGTCCCTCAAAGCATCAATGAAGGCAGAGAAAACGTGTCCCAGCGCCGCTGCCCCAGCCCGATCGTCTCCCGAACCGCCCTCACCCCTACCGTCCGCCACTGCTACGACCCCTCGACGGCGCCAGCCAAGCCCTCGTCCGGCCCTACCTCGCCGCGTACGAGCGCGAGGAGATGACAGGGGTCCAGCGGCTGCGCCGCGACACCCTCTGATGTACCGCGTACGGCGTCGACCTCAACACCCGCGGCATCGACGCCCACCTGGGGACTGCGTCATGAGCGACGAGGGGAACCACGTACGGCTCCTGCCCTGGACCGGCTCCCACGGCCAGCAGGGCACGGCCTCTCGGATGGCCGGCCGGATCGAGCGTACGCAGCTCGGACTCGCGGGCCGACTTCTGGGGCGAGCGCGGGCCGTGTTGCCGGATCAGAGGACGGATGGCGGTCAGTGGGCTCCGCTGGCAGGCCAGTTGACCGAGGCGCTCCAGGACGTGTTGCTCATCGCCGAGTCTCGTGGCGCTCGGCTCGGCGGGGTGCTGAGCATCGACGCCTCGACCGGATCGCCCTCCCCGGTACCGATCTCACCTCCGCATGCTTCGCCCGGTGCCACGTCCGTGACACGGCCGACTCGTGGGGACTGCCCCAGAGTGCCATCGACGACCTGGAAACGGTCGCCGGAGAGCTCGTCGCCAACGCCCTGGAACACAGTGACAGCCACACGATCACCGTCGACTGTGGCCTCACCTCCCCCACCGCTGTGATCAGTGTGACGGATGAAGGTGGAGGGCCAACATCCGCGGCTCTGCCCATGTCCACGGAACTGTTGGGGTTGGAGCAGGACACGGACGCGGGCTGCTGATCACCCAAGCACTGGCCCTCGGGTGGAGGACGCTCCGGAACGGCGGCGAGCTGACGGTCTGGGCCGAGGTTCCCCTCGAGTCTCCGGGGTTGGCCGGGCGACCTTCACCAGCACAACGGGGGAGGCAGCGTATCCCGCTGCCTCCCCCGCCCCTGAGCCGTGTGTCAGCCCATTTGCATGCAGATGCGCTTGGCGCCGCCCAGGTCTGTGCTCTGGCGGCCGATGACCGACCTGTCCAGGACCTCGGCGATGCAGCAGGGGCTACGCGGGATTCAACACGGGCTTCGCGGGGAGCCCGCCGTTCTTCTCGCAACGCAGTTCCTTGGCCATGGCCAGCGAGACGGAGTGGGCCACGGTCGCGTAGGCGTCCTTCAACGCCTCGATGTCATCCTCGGGTTCATGAAATGGATCCCGGTGCTCCACGCCGATGACGATGTGGGCCACTGTCGTCGAGGTGGAGAACCTCTCGCCCCGGCAGGCGAAAAAGACGTACGCCTTGTCCGCCGCTGCCACGGCCAGGTCCCCCATCTTCAGCTCGGTGAACTCCGGAGCCGAGGGGCCCGTCGGGGCGCTGTCCTCCAGATCCCAGGTGATTCTGAGGTCGAAATCCGGCGAGTCGCGGGGCGTGTAGACACGGCAGATGTCATCGCTCGCGGGCGGGAATGCCTCCACAAGGTCCGTCGCGGCCTGCGCGATGGTGTACGCCTTCGCCGATGCCTCGAACCGCGACGACCCCGTGATCACCTTCAGCGCTTTGGACGCCTCGGCGGACATGGCCTTGCCACCGCAGAGTTGTGTGCCCGCAACGACCTTGTAGTCGTCCGGAACACCGTCCTCATCCCTGTCCCCTCCACAACCCGTGGCTCCGAGAATCAACGAGCCGGCCACGGCCGCGGAGAGGAGTCCCCCGCGTATTGACCTACGCCTGATCACTGTCCGCATCCTTACGTATCCTCGGCAAGTCCACCGGCCTCAGCCGGTCTCCGGGGCGTTGCCCTGCTGGTTCTCCCGGTCGTTGCCGACCCCGTAGCCGATCAGCATTGATTCGCGTACTTCCTGCCTGAACTCGCTGTTCTTGTGCACACCGTGATGCTCCATGAAATCCGTCATCGGGGCCTCGGCCATGCTCTCACCGGCGGAGTAGATCGCCTTCTTCTCCGTGTCGGTGAGGTCTTCCATCTTCTCCTTGTGCTCATCCACAGATTTGTCGGACATGTCGCCAACCATCTGACCGATAACCTGTGAGGCAGCTCCAGCGGCGGTATCCGTCGCCAGCGGGATGAGCACCGCGGCCGTGCCCACGGCCGCGGTCGCGGGAAGGAAGGCGACGCCCGCCGCGATGCCCGCCGCAGCCCCGAACTGGACCCAGCCCGCTCGCTTGGCGACCGCCTTCTCGTAGTCCTCGTGGGTCTTGAGGTTCGTCGCCTCCACCTGGTCGGCCCGGGACTGGTCGAGCATGCCCTGCACCTCGGCGCCCACGAGCACGGTCGCCCTGGCCCTGGCAGCGACCTCATCGTCAATCTTTCCGTCCGGGCCCACTGCTGCTTCCAGCACGCTACGGGTATAAACCTGCTCCGCGGCCGAGACCGTCGCATAGGCATCCGGGTGCTGCCCCAGGGTACTGAGGAAGCCCCGGACGATACTCCGCCCGTTCCCGTCCCCGGTGTTCGCGAAGTCGAGGTGCCCCTCCGGATTCTTGCCCGGCGCGAACACGCTCTCCGGATGGTTCTTGTCCAGCGCCCAGTTGATGTCGTCGATGTAGCCGCCGCCCATGACGCCCAGGCTGTCGGCCAACGCCTCGTGGTGCTCCTTCAGCAGACCCGGGTCCGCACCGTACTTCTCCATGACCTGCTGCATGACCGCGGCGTTGTCCGCGTCCCGCACCACGCCGGCGTCCGGGTGCCCGGCCGGGTAGCCGAGGGTCGCTGCCTCCAGGGCGTGGCCGAGGGCGTCGGGCATCTGGTCGAGGGACGCCTTGTGCTCGTCGACCGAGTTGACGTCGGGGAAGGACTCCCACTTCTCGTTGCCGAAGAAGTCGAAGTAGTTGTCGATCGCCTGGCCGTCCTTGTCTTTCCCGAGGTCGGCCGTGGCACCGCGGTTGACCGTGCCGTCCTCGTTGTACGCGGTCGGCGGGTCGGTGAAGAACTTCTTCGCCGCCTCCGGACTGTTGCCGAGCGCTTCCAGCATGGCGGTGGCCGGGTCGTAGCCGGGCCCGTTCACGCCGGAGGGGTTGTACGGGTTCTTGAACGGACTGTTCACCATCTTGGTGTCGGCGAACATGTCCGGGTCCTTCGCGTGCAGCTGCGCCACGTGTTCGGCGATCGGGTTGAGGAACTTCGCGTCGTAGTTCCCGTATCGCATGATCCCGCCGAGCAGCTGGTATCCGAACGTCCCGCCGTAGTCTTGCTTGGACAGCGGGATGCGCTCCGTACCCAACTTGCGGAGCTCCGGACCCCACTTGTCGGAGAATTCCCTGTCATGGGAGGCGGTGGCCAGGTTGAGGCCGAGGTTCTCCTGGAGCTGCTGGACGTCCTTGAGGCGCTGCGAGTCAACCTTGTTGTACTCGTACGTGTCCGTGGAGAGCTGGCCGAAGAACGCCAGCGACTTCTCGGGGCCGAGCTTCTCGTAGAAGCCCTTGGAGAACCCAACCGACTTGCTGTTGTCCTTCAGCAGCTCGTTAAGCTCCTGCAGTTCGGAGTGTGTGAGGTTCTGGCCCTTGCCCGCCAGCGCGGCGGCGCGGGCGGCTTCCTCCTGGTCCAGCTTCGTGTACGTCGGAGCGCTGAAGTCCTTGCGGTCGGTGACATTGGCCTCAAGGGTGTTCTTGAGGGCGACGTCGGTGTCGTTGCAGTTGTCGACGATGAGGTCGATCCTCTTCTGCCACGACTCGATGTTCCGCGCCTCCTGCTGCAAAGGCTCTTTGTAGTCGGGGTCGTGCAGCGCCCCGGGGATCTCGGACAACGGGTTCTTCGCCGTGACCTTGCCTTTGCCGTCCACCCGGACGCCGGCCGCAGGCCCCTCGTGGTCCCGGATGTTGATCAGGTCGTCCTTGGCCTTCTTGATGGCCGCGTGACCCTCTTCCAGGATCTGCTTCACGCCCTTGGCCTCGGCCGCGGCATCCGCGAACTCCTTGGCCGTCTTACCGATGAACGCCCTGGTGACCCCTGCGTTGACACCCTCCCACGCCGCTCTGTCCGCCTTGGCCTTCATCCCGTCGGAGGCGTCCGTGGCGAGAGTGTCCAGCTTCTTCGCCATCTCCGACCAGTCGTCGACGGCGGCCTTCAGCTTCGCCACCGGGGCGTCGATGATGTCCTCGTACTTCAGCAATGTGTGCGCTCCCCCGAGCCCTATTTCATGTATTCCGTGAGCGCGGATATCCGGGTCAGATCTCCCACGATCTTCACCTCGTCCTTGGCATGCTGGGCCTTGCTGTAATCGAGGTGATTCGAAATCTGCGCGCAGGCGTCCAGCAGGGTCCTCAGGTGGGTCTGCCAGTAGTCGTGCACCTTCAGCACGGCCGAACCGCTCACGAAGTTCCCGTTGGTCAGCGCTATCGCCGCGTCGAACGTGGCGGGACGGGCGATGTCGCCCTCCTTCGCCAGCCGACCCAGCAGGTCATACGCGTCATTGCCGATTGCGCCGAGGTCGTCCCGATTGACCACCAGGTCTTTCCCGCCACCACCTCCGCCGCCTTCGGTCGGAACGCTGTTGATCTGCATGGCAGTCCGTTCGGCCGCCGCCGCGCGTAGTTCGGCCCACTCTTGCTCGAACGTCATGAATTCCTCTTAAGTCCATCCGGGCACGCCAACCCACCGTACTCGCGATGATCTCTGCAATCAGCCGACCCAATTGCGCTCCGCACGCTGACTCACGTCCGGGATGCACTCCCGGCTCACGCACAACCCGCCTGCACACGCGAATCCTTGGCGATATGCCAGTAATCGACCTATATCCACTTGCGTTTGCGGCTTGGATGTCGTGGGCATTCCGGTTCCGCCCGAGGGACGCGGCGCGAGTTCCGTGGCGTTCACGAGTAGGTCGAGGCGGACCGGGCTGCTCTCCTCCCGCTCGGGAAGCAGGGCGCGGTGTTGGATAACCGTCTTCTCGACGGCCTCGGCGGGGGAGGCAGCGTATCCCGCCGACTTCCCCGCCCCTCAGCCGTGTTTCAGCCCATCAACATGCGGATGCGCTTCGCGCCGTCCAGGTCTGTGCCCTGGTAGCCGACGACGGACCTGTCCAGGAGGGTGGCGATGAAGTTGAGCTTTTCGGTCATCGCCTGCATCTCGGTGGTGTTCTTGCGCTGGATGTCCCCGTAGGCGGTCTTCGCCTCACCTTCCCAGGTCTCGGCGACGCGCTTCACCTCCTGCATGAGGGCTTCGAGCTCCTGGGTCAGGTCCGTGGCGGTCTTGCGGACGTCGCTCGCGGCCTGGGTGACTGTGGCGTAGCTGATCGCTGTGCGGTCATGGCTGGTGCTCATCGTGGGTTTCCTCCGTGGCTCAGGCGAGGCTGGTGATGCGGTCGGTGGTGTACGTCTGGCCCCTCATCCCGGCCTCGGCCTGGGCCTGGGACTCCGAGGAGTTGTCCACCTTCCGGATCTCCGCGATGCGCTCCTGCTCATGCTCGTCGAACCCGTTGACGGCCATGCGCATGACGTCTTCCAGGTCGACGAGGTTGTCCTGGAGCTTCTTGAGGTGGACGTTCACCTCTCGCTGCACCCTGTCGTACTCCTGGCTCGCCGCGCCCTGCCAGCCGCCCTGGATCATGTCCACCACGGTATTGAGCGACGTCACACGACGGCTCACCTCGACGTGGAAGTTCTGGATCTTGTTGGCCAGCGCGATGAGTTGGTCGTTCTCGCGTTTCTGGTCCGGGGTCCCACTCACAGGTTCTCCACCCTCCTCTTGATGTGACGGCGGCAGGGACCGCCGTGACGCGTCCATCGAGGCCGGGCGCCCAGATGGTTCAGGCGGGCAAGAATCACTGTGATCAGCGCGCGTCGCGCCGTCAGAGCGTCACACCGCCCCCGTGCCGTATCAGTCACGTGATACGGCACGTCACTCTAGTCACTTGACGTGACGCTTCCAACTGCAAAGTCTTCATGGACAGTTCAGGGGCGGCTCAGGGGACGGGCAGGTAACGCGACAACGGGCGCAGCAGGAATGCTGGGTGTCGACAGGGTGTGATATGGGGAGCGCGGGGTGTGACGCATCGCTGTTCTGTTTGCCGGCCACGGATGTGTCACCGCACAAGTACTGTGAGTCCGTAGCTCGTTCGTACGTCGGGAAGGGACCGCGCCGTCATGGCCGATGGGCTGGACAAGGGTGCTGAGGAAGCACTCAAGGAACGCAAAGAGCGGGAGAAGGACGAGCTCTACTCGCTCGACATCTCGGGGGTGGAGTGGCACAGCGCGCCCGGTACCGAGGAGCATGAGGAGCGGGTGGAAATCGCGTACTTGCCCGAGGGTGCCGTGGCCATGAGGTCGTCGCTCGATCCGGACACCGTGCTGCGGTACACCGAGGCCGAGTGGCGGGCCTTCGTGCTCGGTGCGCGGGACGGGGAGTTCGACCTGGAGCCGGCACCTCACAACGGCGGGCTGGAGCAAGGGGCCGGCGACGCGCAGCAGGAGAGGTGAGGTAGCCGCCGTCCCGGGGTCCGATGCGTGACTCTCCGGACCCCGGGGACCCACCTCACGTCCCGGGTCGCATGGCCTCGATGCCCAGCACCAGCCACACCCACTTCTTCTCCTGGCCGTCGTCCGGGCCCGTCGCCACCCGCACTCCGAAGAAGAGGCGGCCGTTCTGGACGCGGATGTCGACCAGTTTCGGGGTCGCCAGGATCGTCGCCTCGATGGGAAGGCCGAAGTAGTAGTAGGGCGTTTCCTTGCCGGTTCGGGGGTCGATGCTGACGAGGCCGTAGGGCCTGATGTTGTCGGTGCTCTCCCGATAGGCGAGGAGTCGGTCGCCGCTCATGCGCAAGGGGTGGAGGAGTTGGTTGTGGCCCGACTCGAACTTCTTCGTCGTCTTTCCCGTTCCGACGTCGAACCCGATGATCCAGTTGGAGTTCGCCTCGGCTGTCTGGTCCGGGTCTTCCCTGCTCTCCAGGAAGACCTGACCGTCTCCGACCACCACGGACGGACAGTCGTCGATCGTGTTGACATTCGTCTGGCTGGCGCAGTCGGCGACATACGTGCCGTTGCCCAGGCTGATCGTCGCGCGGTGGTCACCGTTCTCATCGAGCGTGATCAGGTCGGTGATGTCGACATCGCCTGCCGCGGTGCCGAGGACGGCCGGTTCGCTGGACATCAGGTAGACGTTCCGGACGCCCTTGGTGACGTCGTACGTCCACCGCACCTCGCCGGTGCGAGGGTCGACCCTGCGGATCCGGAAGGTCTGATCGAGCGTCTTTCTGACGACGCAGGTGTCGCGGATCAGCAGGGCCTTTCCGCCTGCGCTGCCCGTGTCCCGGCAGCCGTCGGTGCGCCGCTTGCGCCAGAGTTCCTCGCCCGAGGACATCGCGTACGCGCTCGATCCCTTGCTCCACGTCACAGCCACGGTGCCCCTGGTCAGGGTGACGCTGGGCAGGGTCTCGGCATAGTGCGGTGAGCCGGTAGAGGGGAGGACCTTCTGCCAGAGCTTCCTGCCCGTGTCGAGGTCGAGGAACGCCACGTGGTCGCAGAGCGCCTGCTCCCCCGAGTCCGCCCTGAACAGCACCACCGTACGGCCGTCGGCGGTCACATGGTGCGTCGTACCGCAGATCGGGCCGTCCAGTCGGACCCGCCAGGCCTCGTCGCCCAGGGTCACGTCCTGGCCGACCTCGTAGCCCACGAGCGTGCGGTTGATGCCCTTGGCGAGGATCGTGTCCGTGGCCCACAGTCCCGGCATCTCGGTGTGCTCGCCCGCGCCCACGTCGTCGACGGAGAAACGGAACGCCATCCGTCCACTCGTGGTGCGGGGGCGCTTCTCGACGGTCTCACGGACGTCATCCGGGTGCTGGGGGGGCGGCGGCCGGCCTTGTGCCGGCGGGGGTGGGATCGTCGCCGGTCGCGTACGCCAGCAGCCCGGCGCCCGCGCACAGCGCGGCAACCACGGCGACCGCCACTGAACCCAGCAGTCTCGTACGGCGTCGGCGCGCGGTCCGCGCCGTGTCAGCGGACGCGGTGAACGGGGAGGGAGGCGGCCCGAAGGTCATGATCAAGCGCCCTTTCCGCGGTGTCGGCGGCGCAGATCGCGCAAGACGACCGCCATGCCGGCGATGACCGTGACCACGGCCGCGGCGAGGCCGAGGGCGTACGTGGCGTAGCGCTCGTCGCGTTCCTGTGGGGTCTCGGCGAGCGAGAAGCGGGCGGTGTCGGGGGCCGGGGCCTTGGACACTCCGGGGTCCGGGGTCGGCGACGAGGGCGGGTCGGCCACGTCGGAGTCCTGGACGGCGCGGACCGGGTCGACCACTCCCCAGCCGACGAAGTTGTCGCGGCCGTTGACGGAGCGTTCGGCCGTCTGCTCGATCTGGGTCACGATCTGGGCGGTCGACCAGTCCCGGTGCTTCTCCTTGAGGAGCGCGGCGACCCCGGCGACGAACGGAGCGGAGAAGCTGGTGCCGTTGTCCGTGCACTGACCGCCGCCAGGGACCGTGGACACGATGTCGACGCCGGGAGCCGCCACACCCACGAATGCGCCCGCCTGGGAGAAGGACGCCCGCTCGTTGTTGCGGTCCGAGGACGCCACCGCGAGGACGCCGGGGAAGGCGGCCGGGTAAGTGTTCTTGTATGTGCCGTCGAGGCCGTCGTTGCCTGCGGAGGCGACCACGACGACGTCGCGCTCGATGGCGGTGCGGACCGCCTGCGCGAGCCTGGAGGTGCCGGACAAGGGCTTGGTCGTGTCCTGCGAGATGTTGATGACGTCGGCGCCGCGGGAGACGGCGTAGGTGATCGCCTCCGCCATGGAGTCCGAGTCGCCGCTGTTCTCGGCGTCGTTCTGGCGGATCGGGATGATCGTGGCGTTGGGGGCGAGGCCTACGAAGCCCGTGCCGTCGTGCGGCCGGGCCGCGATGATGCCCGCGACCTTCGTCCCGTGTCCCTCCCGGTCGTTCGTGGGGTCGGCGCCCTTGCCCTCGGCCAGGAAGTCACGGCCGGCCGCCTTGTCGACCGCTCCCTTCAGCTGTGGGTTCCGGTCGTCGACTCCGGTGTCGATGACCGCCACCCGGATGCCCTGGCCCTTGTCGGTGCCCTGCCAGAGTTCGTCCAGGAGCACACGCTGCAGCGCCCAGGGCGTGCCCTTGATCTGCTTGGCCGGGAACGTGCACGCACCGCTGCCGTCGAGCCGCACGCGCGTGTCGGACGTACCACCGGGCGACTCCGGGCCGGCCCCGGGCGCAGCGGTGCTCAGCATCGTCAGCAGTGCGGCCACGGCCGGCAGAGTTGTCTTCTTCGGCGACACCTGTACGTCGCTCCCGTCCTTCTGTGCTGTGGAGCCGCTACTGGGGTGGTGCGCATGCGCTCGCGTTCACGAACCCTGCGGCTGACGGGCGCTGTTGGTGTCCAGGCGGGGGCCTTTGGCGAGGAACTCCGACCAGACCAGGGGGACCTTCGCCGGCCGGACGTTCGCGTAGCCGAGCTTCACCTGGGCCTCGCTCGGCTCCGGTGTCCCGTCCGACGTCCTCTTCTCACCGTCCACACCGACGCCGGACCGCTCGCTGTCGCTGTCGCCGTTCGCCTGAACGGCGTACCTGAGGCCGGTGTCCGTCACCAGGAAGAGCGATCCCGAGTCGCTGTCGGTGCCCTGGATCTGGGTGTAGAGCAGTCCCGTTCCCGGAGTGACGTACGTGCTCGTGCCGCCTGCGGCGATCTCGGCGGGGTACTCGGTGCCCGCCCAGGTCCGGAGCGTGGTGCGGTTGTCGTCGTCGACGTCGCTGAGGACGTTGCACACGGTGTTGCGACCCGACTCCACGGACGCCGAGTTGACCATGGAGGCGCGCTGCGTCGGCCAGTCCGAGGGCTGACCTGCGAAGGGAGTGCCGTCGGCGGTGAAGTCCTGGAGCCCCACCTTCGCCGCCTCGCTGTTCATGTTCAGGACGGCGGACTGTGGCGAGTTGATGAGCAGCCAGGCGGTGAACGCGCTGATGGGCTTCACCTCGCCCGGCAGGACGACGTAGTACTTCTCGCCCTCGCCCGTCTCCGTCACAAGGACCATGCCGACCCTGTTCTCCTCGTCGGAGAGCTGTCCCTGCGCCCCGGCGGGGGAGCCGACTCCGGGAGGGAGTCGGGGAAACGAGATCGGGTCGCCCCGGTGCAGGGTCTCGATCCACTCCTTGGTGACCAGCTGTGGCTGCTTGGAGCCGACGAGCGTCTCCGTCAACTTCTGATCGTCCTCGTCCGCCGCCTCGCCCGCGACGGGATAAGCCTTCCCGGCTGCGTCCACCAGATAGCGGTCCCCGGCGCGGGTCTTGACGTACAGCACCTCGCCGCCGGAGAGGCGTTCGGAGCCGTCCGTCCTCCGCACGTCCCGGTCGGCGAGGACGAACGTCGCCTCCTGAACGGTGCTGCCCTTGCCGCCGGGCTGCTCGCAGACCGCCCAACGCTTGGCGCTGCCCGCCTCGTCGGCGGTCGGCAGCCGGTCCGGGGCGTAGGGGATGCCGAGGATGGGGCCACGGGGCGGCTTGCCCGAGTCGAGGATCTTGTCGCTGATCTGGACGACCTGGTAGTCGGCGCCGTTCATGAGCAGCCGGGCCGAGGCCAAGTTCAGCACGGGGTGCAGACGGGTGGTCCCGTCGGTCTTGAGGACCACGTAGCGCGTCGTGGACTGCTTGCCCACGATGACGCGAGTGCCCGGCCGGTTCCAGTCCTTGGGCGCGGTGGGCTGGAACATGCCCCAGGCTCCGAACACGCCCAGGACGAGGGCTCCGGCGATCAGACTCGGCACGACCGCCCGCAGCGGCCTGGGAGCGCCTTCCTCCGAACCCCAGGGGGACGGCTGGAGAAAGGCCGCGAGAGTGCGTCGCTTCGCGAACGTGTAGGCGTTGAGCTCATCCCGCCGTGATGCCATGAGTGCCTGTGTCTCCCCGTACCGCGCCCGGGGGCCATCGCCCCCGCCCTCCGCTGTCAGACCGGCCCCTACTATGCCCGTTGGGCCGTCGCGCGTGTGTGGCGGGTAGGGTTCGTTCCACCATCGAGGCCGCTGTCGAGTGGGTCGTTTCAGGTGACTACGGGGGGTTTGCAGCAATGGCTTCCGCAAGCCGGGCGCGATCGCGGTCGCGCGTACCAGCGGCCGACTCGCGTTCCGTTCCCACCGGCTCAGCGCCGTCGCCGTCCGCGCTCTCGCCTTCGCCCGCGCACCCGTCCGCGCCCTCCTCTTCGTCGCTCTCCTCGGCTCGGCCCTCGTCCTCGTCTTCGTCCTCGATGACGACACCGACACCCGGTCCGTTCGCACCGCACCTCAAGGCCGGTTCCGGATACTTCGGAGCATTCCGGTTGCAGCAGGCGCTCCTCGTCGAGGCAGCGGCCGCCGTGCTGCTCCTCGGCTGGGCCGTGCACCCGGTCGCTCTCGTGCCCGCGACCCTCGTCGCGATCCTGCTCGTCCTGCTCGCCGTGGTGCGGCGTCGGGGTCGCTCTCTGCCCGGGTGGCTGGCCACCGCACGGGGGTTGAAGGCGCGGCAGCGCAGGGCGGCCACCGCGGTGATACCCCCCGGGACCGAACCGGGGCTCGCGCCCGCGGTGGAGTGCGACCCGACGTTGCGGACCTACGCCTACGGCGGACGGGACCGGCGAAGCGTCGGGATCATCGGGGACGGAACGTTCGTCAGCGCGGTGTTGCAGGTGGAGGCGGACGCGACTGCGCTGCGGGCGGATCGGAGCCGGCAGCCGTTGCCGCTGAGCCTGGTGCGGGACGCGCTGGAGGTGGACGGGATCCGGTTGGAGGGGGCGCAGATCGTGCTGCACACCCAGCCGGCCCCCGCGATCCACTTGCCCCAGCAGTCGGTGGCCGTCAGCAACTACGCGCCGCTACAGGCCCGGACGGGTACGCCGGCGATACGGATCACCTGGATCGCGCTGAAGCTCGACCCCGAACTCTGCCCGGAGGCCGTGGCAGCGCGCGGAGGCGGGCTGCCGGGGGCGCAGAAGTGTGTCGTTCGGGTCGCGGACCATCTGGCCAGTCGGCTGACCGGCGCCGGTTTCCGCACGACCGTGCTCGACGAGCAGGAGCTGATCGCCGCCGTCGCCACCTCCGCCTGCGCCAACCCCCTGGTGACGGCCGAGGCGGGGCGTACGGAGACTCCGCAACGGCGGACGGAGGAGTCCGGGCGCAACTGGCGGTGCGACAACCGCCGACACACGACGTACTGGGTACGCCGGTGGCCGCAGTTGGGGGGTCCGGGTCAGTCGCTGCCGCAGCTCGTGGGACAGCTGACGGCGCTGCCCGCGCTCGCCACCACCTTCAGTCTGACCCTGGCGCGCGGAGTGCGGCAGGAGATGACGGTCACCGGGCATGTACGGGTGACGGGACGCAGTGACGACGAACTCGTCGCCGCCCGAAGGGAGTTGGAGCAGGCCGCCCGGCAGGCCGGAGCCGGGCTCGCACGGCTCGACCGTGAACAGCTGCCCGGGATCCTCGCCACTCTGCCCCTCGGAGGTGTCCGCTGATGAGCACGACCGGTACGGACCCGTACGCACCCGACTCCGGCGCCGTGGCCCCCGCTTCCGGTGCCCCGGGGTTCGCCTCCCCTGAGCCCTCCGTGGGCGAGCGGGTACGCGAACGGCTGCGTGCCGGGTTCGGGCTGATCGGGCCCCGACACGGACGACACGCCCTGTCGATCGAGGAGTTCGACTCGCTCGCGCTGCCCGTCGGGGACGACGGCGTCGTCATCGGTGTCGACTCCGAGAGCCGGCCCGCCGTCCTCGGGATCAACCGGCCCACTCCCTACGACGTCGTCCTGATCGGCGGACTGTGGACCGCCCAGGTGCTCGCCCTGCGGGCGGCGGCCACGGGGGCACGGGTCGCCGTGGAGACCGGGAGGGCGCAGGCCTGGATGCAGCTGGTGCACGCCATGGGCGGCGGACAGAACGGCCTGGCCGTGTACGACGTCGGGCGGGTTCCGCCGCAGGGTGCGTCGGCAGGCGGTCCCGTGCTCGTCGTGCGCGACTGCGGTATGCGTCCGCCGCGCGGCCGAGTAGTCTCCGGGCCCTGGCAGGCGGTACTGACACTGCTGCCGTACCTCAGTCCGGTCGCCCCCCGGCTCATCCGGCAGGCCCGCCTCGTCGGTGTGCAGCGGGTCTCGCCCGACGAGGCGGCGGAATTGGGGCGCACCATGGCTCTTCCCCGGGCGGACGTCGAGGCGCTGCCGACGCTCGCCGACGGTGTCACCCTCTGGTGCGCCGACCGCGACCGGCAGTATGTGATGACCCAACCGACCGACGCCGAGACCGGACTGCTGGGCACGCCTCGCCGGATGGATTGACGGCTACGGCCACGGCCACGGCCACGGCGGATACGACACAGAGACACGCGGCTCTGCTTGGAGTGACCCCCGTTACGCGGGCGGACTGTTGTCGGTCCGGTCTCCTCCCCCTTTCGAGCTGTTCACCTGCAATGACCCTTTTGTGCACACTAGTTGGGGATGTGATGCCATCTCAGGGCAGGCTGTGACGGAGCGGGCGGGCGCGGAGGGGTGGACGGGCCTGCCGTCGTCGCGCTCGTGGTGATTAGGCTGGGACCGGGGGCGCGCATCACGACGTCACGACAACACGGCTCGAACGACCAGAACGGTCGGCCCCGGCACGCTTCGAGGGTGCTCGACCACACCAGGAGGAATTGTGAACAGCGATCGGGACGGGATCCGCGGGGGCTGGGCCACACCCGGCGATGACCAGTCCGACGCGGAGTCCGCCGTCGAGACGACGGGCGAGTTCACCATCGACTACGCGCCGCCTGCCTGGTATACGCAGAACGCCTCGCCGGGAGGGCCGGGTTCGGGACCGGGTACGGGTCCCGGTACGGGGACGGGGACGGATCCCGAGGCCGCGTCGGCCGAGGGGGGCGTTCCGGGTGGTGCGCATTCGGCTCCGCCCTGGCCGCCGGTTGCTGCCGCGCCCGAGGCCGGTGCGGAGAGCGGGGACATCGAGAGTGGCGCGACCATGCGGATCTCCGCCGCCGCGTTGAAGCAAGAGATCTCGGGTGCTGGTGCTGGTGCTGGTGGCTCGGCCGAGTCTGCGAGTGCGAGTGCGGCAAACGGTGGCGCGGGTGTCGAGGGAGTGAGCGAGGCCGGTACGACCGCCGCTGTTCCCGACATCGCCGAGCAGGGCGCGGGTGGCGCCGCGCAGCCCGCAGATGCGTCTGCCGACGAGGCGGTGCAGGGGACGCAGGGCAGCGCCGGGCAGGACGGCGACGGCGGTGCTGCTGACGGTACAAGTGACGCGGGTGCGTCCGGCGAGGCCGGGACCGGAGCCGAGGCCGAGGTCGCTGGGGTCGAACCGTCAGGCAGCGACATCACCCCGGACTCCGCCTCCGACGGGGCGGAGCAGACGGGAGCCGACCCACAGGATTCCGCGCCTCAGGGCGACACACCTCAGAACGCCGCTGTGCAGGACTCTTTGCCCCAGAGCGCGACTACCGAGGACGTCCAAGCCGACGAGGCCGCGCCCTCGGCCGCAGCGTCTCAGCCGGGTACGCCTCAACCCGTGCTTCAGACCGGTGCGCCCAACACCCCGCCCAGCGCGCCCGCTCCGGGTGCCCCGGGTGGTGCGCCTCAGGGGACCTCCGCCTGGACTCCCCCACCGGCGCCGCCGCACAGCGCGCTTCCGCCCCTGCCGCCCGCGTTCCAGCTCGCGGCGCCTGTCGCGCCCGCACCGGCAGCGCAGTGGCCGCCGTCCACGCCGCCGGCCGAGGCCTCGCAGGGGTCCCCCGGGACGCCCGAGCAGCAGGCTGCGCACGCGCAGGGGGAACCGTCCGTACCTCCGCAGCAGCCGGAAACCCCGCAGGCTCCACAGGGTGCCCCCGCGGCCTGGGGCACCCCGATCGACGCCGCACCCGGCGCCCCCGTCGGGCCCCCTACTCCCGCTGCCTCCCCCGCCCCCGGCGAGCCCGCCTCCCCTGACGCGGCCGGTGCGCCTCAGGCGCCCGTCGCCTCCACCGCGCCCGACGCACCCGGCGCCTACGGCACTCCCGGCACCGACAGCGCCCCGAGCGAGCCCGGCACACCGGGCACCCCCGCCGTCCCTGGTGCACCCGTGGCACCCGGCGTGCCCAGCGTGCCCGCGTCACCCGGCGCATCCCACGCCCCCACCACCCCCGCCGCCCCGGGCCCGACGCCTCCGCAGGGCCAGCCGGCGGCGGGGGTGGTGGGGGCGTGGGATGCGCC
>NZ_JAVRFJ010000065.1:0-37722 GCF_031845845.1 Streptomyces gottesmaniae | reverse complement strand
TCCGCAAGCAGAACCCGGCGTTCGGCCTCGGCACCTACACCGAGCTGCCCTCGTCCAACCCGTCCGTCCTCGCCTACCTGCGCGAACACAAGGACGACCTGGTGCTGTGCGTGAACAACTTCTCCCGTTTCGCCCAGCCCACGGAACTCGATCTGCGCGCCTACGAGGGACGCCACCCCGTCGAACTCATCGGCGGAGTCCGCTTCCCGGCCATCGGTGAGCTGCCCTACCTCCTCACCCTCGCGGGCCACGGCTTCTACTGGTTCCGCCTACGGAAGGACGCCGTGTAAGCCCGACCGGAACTCCGGGCGGGCCGGTTTCCCCCGGCCCGCCCGGGGCACGCAGACAGGAACACCCCGCCCCCCGGGGAAAGGACGCGATTCCATGTCGGAAGCCGCTTCGCACTCCACCGCGACAAGTCCTGCACCACCACCCGCCACGGAACCGACAGCCGGGCTGCTCACCTCGCTGGAGCCCCTGCTGCGCGAGTGGCTGCCACGGCAGCGCTGGTTCGCGGGGAAAGGGCGACCGGTCACCGGGTTCAGCCTGGTGGCGGCGACGGAACTGCTGCCGGTGGGCTCCTCCGCGGCCGGCGGGTCACAGGGGGCCGGCGGTTCCAAGGCCGGTCTGCTGCATCTCCTCGTCCGCGCCCATCAGCCGCTGGTGCCGTCCCAGGGGGCCGCGACGCACCCCGGCGACTGCTACCAACTGCTGCTCGGCGTGCGCGAGGCGCTGCCGCCCCGGCTGGCACCCGCGCTGATCGGGCATGTGACGGAGGGGCCGCTGGCCGGGCGGACGGTGTACGAGGGGCTGCACGACCCGCGTCTCGCCGACGTCCTCCTGGAGGCGCTGCGGACCCAGGCTCGCGTCGGTGAGCTGCGCTGCGGGCGGGACACGCGCCACGACATCCCCGAGGGCCTGGTGCCGCGTCTGGCCACCGCCGAGCAGTCCAACTCGTCCCTCGTCTACGGCGATACGTTCATCCTGAAGCTCTTCCGCCGGGTCGTGCCCGGGGACAACCCCGACCTCGAACTGCCGCTCAGCCTGTCCCGCGAGGACTGCCCCCGGGTACCGGCGCCGGTGGCCTGGATGGTGGCGGAACTGGGCCGCGCGGGCGACCCCGACGGCCATCACGTCCTGGGCGTCCTGCAACCGTTCCTGCACGGCGCGGCGGACGGCTGGGAACTGGCGCTGAGCATGCTGACCAAGGGCGAGGACTTCACCGCCGAGGCGCGGGCGCTGGGGCGGGCGACCGCCGAGGTGCACACGGCGCTGACGCGCGCCCTGCCCACGGTCACCCTGGGCCGGCCCCAACTGGAGACGCTGGTCGAGGGGATGACCGAGCGCCTGGAGGCGGCGGCGCAGGCCGTGCCCGCGCTGCGGCCGTACGCGCCCGGTCTGCACACGGCGTTCGAGGCACTGGCCGACCTGGCGGCCGAGGGGCGCACCTGGACGGCCCAGCGCATACACGGCGACCTGCACCTGGGGCAGTGCCTGCGTTCTCCGTCCGGGGAGTGGTCGCTCATAGATTTCGAGGGCGAGCCCTCGAAGCCGCTGGCCGAGCGGCGGATGCCGCAGCCCGTCGCCCGTGACATCGCCGGCATGCTCCGCTCCTTCGACTACGCCGCGCACTCCCTCCAGCCCCCGGCCACGGACTGGGCGACCACCTGCCGGGCCGCGTACTGCTCCGGGTACGCGGAGGTGGCGGGGGTCGATCCCCGGACCGATCCCGTGCTGCTGCGCGCGTACGAGACCGACAAGGCCGTGTACGAGGTCCTGTACGAGGCCCGCCACCGCCCCGACTGGCTCTCCGTCCCCCTGGCCGCCGTCCACCGCCTGGCCACGGACCCCTGCACCGACATCACCCCCTGACACCACCCCTCCCGAGGAGACCGTCCCTGTGACTCCCCGCCCGCCGTCCGACGACAGCACGCAGCCCGCCGACGCCGGGGCCGAGGTACCGGCCCCGGTGAAGAAGACCGCCGCGAAGAAGACGGCCACGACGAAGAAGACGGCCGCGAAGAAGACGACGGCCACGAAGGAGACCGTCGCCAAGAAGGCGACGACGGCCAAGAAGACGGCGACGGCGAAGAAGACGGCGACGGCGAAAAAGGCTGCGGCGAAGAACACGGCCGGGGTCGTCACAGCCGACGCGGCCTCGGGGGCACCGGCTGCGAACCCCGTGGCGAAGACGACCGTGGCGAAGACGACGACGGCGAAAAAAGCTGCGGCGAAAAAGACTGCGGCGAAGAACACGGCCGGAGTCGTCACAGCCGACGCGGCCTCGGGGACACCGGCTGCGAACCCCGTGGCGAAGACGACGACGGCGAAAAAGGCCCCGGCGACGAAGGCCGTGGCGAAAAAGGCCGTGGCGAAGAAGAGCGTCGCGAAAAAGGCAGTCGGGAAGAAGGCCGCGGCCAAGAAGACCACGGCCGGGAAGACCACGGCCAAGAAGGCCACCGTCGGGAAAGCCCTGACCGCCGTACCCGGCACCGCGGGAGCCGTGACCGCCGAACCCGGCACCGCGAAGGCCGTGACCGCCGAAGGCGCGGCCAAGAAGGCCGTCACCAAGAAGGCCGCCGCCAAGAAGGTGCCCGCCAAAAAGGTCTCCGCGAGGAAAGCCTCGGCGAAGAAGGCCGTGGGGGCGCCCGAGTCGGCCGGCCGGGAGTCGGCCGCTGCCGTGTCCGTGCTGGACGGAGCGTCCACGCCCTCCGGACCGACGGTCCCCCGCCAGGCGACTTCCGTGCCGACGGGCCCCGACCCGGTGGTCCCCAAGCAGGCCGACTCCGAGCCGGTGCTCGACGCGCCCACGGACGCCACACCGGCCGGCACCGGGGCCCCCGAGTCCCCCCTCGCCGAGCCGGCCTTCTCCCCCGCGATGGACGGCGGTGACCGGGAGCGGTTGTTGGCCGGTACGCATCATGAGCCGCATGCCGTCCTCGGGGCCCATCCCGCGCCCGGTGGTGTGGTGTTCCGGGCGTTCCGGCCGTACGCGCTCGGGGTGAGCGTGGTGGTGGGGTCGCTGCGATCGGAGCTGCACGACGACGGGGGCGGCTTCTTCTCGGCGCTGCTGCCGCTGCGGGAGGTTCCGGGGACGTACCGGCTGCTGGTGTCGTACGAGGGGACGGAGCAGGAGACCGAGGACGCGTACCGCTTCCTGCCCGCGATCGGTGAGCTGGACCTGCATCTCATCGGTGAGGGGCGGCACGAGCAGCTGTGGCGGGCGCTCGGCGCGGAGCCGATGACGCACCAGGGCGTCACCGGCACCCGCTTCACGGTGTGGGCCCCGAACGCGCGCGGCGTACGCGTGGCCGGGACCTTCAACTTCTGGGACGGCGCGGGCTTCCCGATGCGTGCGCTGGGCTCCTCGGGCGTGTGGGAGCTGTTCGTGCCCGGGATCGGCGAGGGTGAGCTGTACAAGTTCGAGATCACCCGGCCGGACGGCTCGCGGACGCTCCGGGCCGACCCGCTGGCCCGCCGCACGGAGGTCCCGCCCGCCACGTCGTCCGTCGTGCACGCCTCGCACTACGAGTGGGGCGACGAGGAGTGGCTGGCGAGGCGGGCCGAGACCCCGGCGCACGAGGCGCCGTTCTCGGTCTACGAGGTCCATCTGCCGTCCTGGCGACCGGGACTGACCTACCGGCAACTCGCGGAGCACCTGCCGGCGTACGTCTCCGACCTCGGCTTCACGCACGTCGAGCTGCTGCCGGTCGCCGAGCATCCCTTCGGTGGTTCCTGGGGCTACCAGGTCACCGGTTTCTACGCCCCGACCGCCCGCCTCGGCACCCCGGACGACTTCAAGTACCTGGTCGACGCCCTGCACCGGGCGGGGATCGGGGTGCTGATGGACTGGGTGCCGGCGCACTTCCCGCGTGACGACTGGGCGTTGGCGGAGTTCGACGGGCGCCCGCTGTACGAGCACGGGGACCCGGCGCGGGCGTCGCACCCCGACTGGGGAACGCTGGAGTTCGACTACGGACGCCGCGAGGTGCGCAACTTCCTGGTGGCCAACGCCGTCCACTGGTGCGAGGAGTACCACATCGACGGGCTGCGGGTGGATGCCGTCGCGTCGATGCTGTACCTCGACTACTCGCGCGAGCCCGGCCAGTGGACACCGAACGAGCACGGCGGCCGGGAGAACCTGGACGCGGTCGCCTTCCTCCAGGAGATGAACGCCACCGTGTACCGGCGGGTACCGGGCGTCGTGACGATCGCGGAGGAGTCCACGGCCTGGGACGGGGTCACGCGCGCCACCCACCACACCGGTCCGGGCGGCTTCGGAGGGCTCGGCTTCGGCCTGAAGTGGAACATGGGCTGGATGCACGACTCCCTGGACTACATGGCCAAGGACCCCATCCACCGCAAGCACCACCACCACGAGATGACGTTCTCGATGGTGTACGCGTACAGCGAGAACTACGTGCTGCCCATCTCGCACGACGAGGTCGTGCACGGCAAGGGCTCACTGGTGTCGAAGATGCCGGGCGACTGGTGGCAGCAGCGCGCCAACCACCGTGCCTACCTCGGCTTCATGTGGGCCCATCCGGGCAAGCAACTGCTCTTCATGGGGCAGGAGTTCGCCCAGGGCGCGGAGTGGTCGGAGGCGCACGGGCCGGACTGGTGGCTGCTCGATCCGGCGTACGGCGCGGAGGCCGACCACCGGGGGGTACGGGACCTCGTCCGTGACCTCAACACGGTGTACCGCCGCACTCCGGCCCTCTGGGAGCAGGACACCCGGCCGGCGGGGTTCTCGTGGATCACGGGGGACTCGGCGGACGACAACGTCCTCGCGTTCCTGCGGTTCGCCGAGGACGGCAGTCCGCTGCTGGCGGTCTCCAACTTCTCGCCGGTGGTGCGGCAGGACTACCGTCTGGGTGTTCCCGAGGACGTCCCCGCGTGGCGTGAGGTGCTCAACACGGACGCGGGTGTCTATGGGGGGACGGATCTGACGACGGCCCACCCGGTGAAGCCGGAGCCCCACCCCTGGCACGCCCAGCCCGCCAGCATCCGGGTGACCCTCCCGCCCTTGACCACCCTCTGGCTCCGCCCGGCCTGACCGGGTGTGCTGTCGGGTGCGGGTCCGGTGGGGGCTGGAAGGCCGTAGGGCCTTTCAGGGGCGCGGGGAACTGCGCGAGAAGCCCCACCGGACCCGCGCCCGACAACGCGTCAGCCGCTTCTCCTCGTGCCCGACATCATCCGCCGCAGCAACCCCAACAACCCACTGCTCTCCCCTCGCCGCACCTCCGACTCACCCCCCGCGACCACCACCTCGGCCGACGCGGCCGACGCCCCCGCCCCATCCACCCACCGCTCCCCCCCTCCCACGCACCGAACTGTGCCCGGCGAGTTCGTAACGCACCGGCAGCAGCTTCAACCCCCGCACCACAGGCCCCGACCGCCACGGCAGCTGATCCGGCGGCAGCGTCAGCTCCGCCCGGCCGAAGTGCTCGAAGATGCGCCCCACCGCGGTCGTGACGATCGTCCCCGCCAGCTCCCGCGCGGCGCTGGGACACTGGTGCGGCCCGGCCCCCCACGCCAGATGCGCCCGCGTACTGACGGCGGAGTCGACGAGGTGCGAGGTCCCGATCTTCAGCAGATCCTGGTGCGCGGCGGCGACGGACGGCGACACGATGTCCCCGGCCCGGATCAGGAAGTTCCCGAGCCGCGCGTCACGCGCCGCGAAGCGGAAGCACAGATTGGCCGTCGGCGGATTCGCCAGCGCGGCCCGGTTCACGGTCTCCCCGAGCTGCCCGTTCGACAGGCTCCGCCGCACGGTCGCGTTCCCCCGCAGCACCTCCAGCAGCGTGTTGCAGACCATGTTGCCGGTGATGTCGTTGAGATAGACCGCGTTCATGAACAGCTCCCGGCCCAACTGCTCGTCGCTCAAGGACGGGTCGGCCAGCAGCATGTAGGAGGTCAGGTCCTCCCCCGGGCGGGACCGCCGATGTGCGGCGAGCCGTGTCATCGCTCCCAGCGCCCGCCCGGTCGCCGGCCCCGCGTCCGGTCCGCCGTCCAGCATCCGCCACAGGTCCATGACCATCTCGTCGCCGAGGTCGACGGGACACCCGAAGAGCTTGGTCGTCACCATGAGCAGCAGCGGCCGGGTGTACTGCGCCGCGAGGTCGGCGAACCCGGTGGTCCCGGACTCGGCGGCGAGCACGGCGATCAGTTCGTCGGCGTAGTGCGCGACGGCCGCCCGCAGCTCCCAGCCCTCAGGCGAGTGCCCGTCCTGGAAGGGCCGCATCGCCGAGTGGTAGCTCAGCCGTGCGTGGCGGTGCTCCTCGTCGTCGAAGAACATGGTCTGGCGGACCTCGTACCCGGCGAGCAGGGGCCAGTCCTGGGGCAGCCGCCCCTCCGCCCGCGCCCGCCAGTGCCGTACGTCGCGCCGCCACACGCTCTCGTTGCGCAGGACCTCCAGCACCTCGCGGTAGTCGAGAACCAGCCACGCCGGCACCCCCATCAGCCCCACGGGTGCCACGGGGCCGTACGTTCTCCGCAGTCGCTCGTAGACGCTGCCCGGGTCCCCGTCGAACTCCGAGGTCAGCAACGGCTCCACGGGGAGCGATTCCAGGCCGGGGCCGCCGGTCGGAACGGCCGCGAACGGATGTGTTTCCATGCCGACACGCATACCGCATGAACCGTGTACGAGCAGTGACGATGACGCCAACCGTTACAGGTTGGTGATCCCTGATGCACCTGTGGTGACGGTGGCGGGGGTGACGGCTCCCGGGTACCCGGCAGTCGGCACCCCCGGCCCACTTCAAGCCAGGGCCGGCAACTCCTCCAGCGCCTTCGGCAGTTCCTCGGCGTGCACGACACCGAGTGTCTGCGTCGCCCGCGTGAGGGCGACGTACAGGTCGCTCGTGCCGAAGCGCCCCGGCTCGACGACAAGGACGGAGTCGAACTCCAGGCCCTTGGCCTGCCGGGGGTCGAGGAGGACGACGGTGCGGGTCAGGTCGGGCTCCGCGCCCGCCGTGACGCCGTCCAGCCGGGCCGCCAGCGCCCGGTGCAGCTCGCGCGGTGCGATCACCGCGAGGCGGCCCTCGGCGGGGGTGAGTTCGGCGACCGCTTCGGCCACCGCGGCGGGCAGCTCCCTCGTCGCCGCGCGGCGCGCCCAGGGCCGTACGCCGGTGGACCGTACGGAACTCGGCGGTTCGAAGTCCGGCCGCTCGGCGCGGACGACACCGGCCGCGACCGCCATGATCTCGGCGGGGGTGCGGTAGTTGACGCCGAGCCGGGTGTGCTCCCAGCGGTCCTGGACGTACGGGGCGAGGATGTCGGCCCAGGAGCCGACGCCCGCGGCCTCGGCCGTCTGGGCCGGGTCGCCGACCAGCGTCATGGAGCGGGTCGGCGAGCGGCGCATCAGCAGCCGCCAGGCCATCGGCGACAGCTCCTGCGCCTCGTCGACGATGATGTGCCCGAACGCCCAGGTGCGGTCGGCCGCCGCCCGTTCGGCCGCGCTGCGGTGGTCGTCCTCCTCGTGCCGCTCGGCGAACCGTTCGGCGTCGATGATGTCGTGGGCGGACAGCACCTCCGAGCCGTCGGGGTCGCTGTCCTCCTTGTCCTCGAACTCGTACGTCCGGGACGCGTAGGACACCTCCAGCACGCCCTGCGCGTAGGCGATCTGGGTCTCCCGCTCGCGCTCGGCACGGGCCCGCGCCGGGCGGTCGTCCTCCCCCAGCAGTTCGGCGGCCTCGTCGAGCAGCGGCACGTCGGCGACCGTCCACGCGCGCGTGACCGGACGGCGTACGGCGTCGGCGTCCTCCTTCGGCAGATACGCGTCCGGCTCGGCCAGGAAGTCCGCGATCAGTCGGCGCGGGGTGATCCGGGGCCACAACTGGTCGATGGTGGACCAGACCTCGGGGTTCTCGGCCAACTCGTCGCGGATCTGGGTGATGTCACTGGCGTCGAGGAGGTTGCTGCCGTCGTACGGGTCGGTGCCGATGCGTTCGGCGACCATCTCGGTGAGGGTGTTGAGGACATAGCCCTCGAAGTGCTCGCGGGCCGCGTTGTGCGGGAGTTTCGCCTCGCGGGTGCGCTCGCGGGCGACCCGTACGAGGTCGTCGTCGAGCATGAGGATCTCCCGGTCGTGCTCGATGGCGATCACGGGGTCGGGCAGCGACTGCCGGTCCCGCACGACGGCCGCGAGGACGTCGGCCATGGCGGCGCTCCCCTTCACCCGGGCGGCCGCCGGGGTGTCGGTGGCGGTGGCCCGTACGCCGGGGAAGAGCTCGCCGACCGTGGCCAGCAGCACCCCCGTCTCGCCCAGCGACGGCAGCACCTCGCCGATGTAGCCGAGGAAGGCCGGGTTGGGCCCGACGACGAGGACGGCGCGCTTGGCGAGCAGTTCCCGCTGCTCGTAGAGGAGGTAGGCGGCCCGGTGCAGGGCGACGGCGGTCTTGCCCGTGCCGGGGCCGCCCTCCACGACCATCACCCCCTGGTGCGGGGCGCGGATGACGCGGTCCTGCTCGGCCTGGATCGTCTGCACGATGTCGCCCATGCGTCCGGTGCGGGCGGAGTTGAGGGCGGCCAGCAGGACGGCGTCACCCGTCGGGTCCTCGTACCCGGTACGGGTCGCGTCGCCGAGGTCGAGGATCTCGTCGTGCAGGGCGGTGACCCGACGGCCCTCGGTGGCGAGGTGCCGGCGGCGGCGCAGCCCCATCGGGGTGTGGCCGGTGGCGAGGTAGAAGGGTCGGGCGACGTCGGCGCGCCAGTCGATCAGGATCGGGGTCCGCTCGGCGTCGTCCTCGCGCAGCCCGATGCGGCCGATGTGGTGGACGGCTCCGTCGGCGAGGTCGAGCCGGCCGAAGCAGAGCGAGCCGTCGACGGCGTTCAGTGCGGCCAGCAGCCCCGAGCGCTCGGCGACCAGGATGTCCCGCTCCAGACGGGCCTGCATGGGCGTGTCGCCCTGGGCGAGCGCGTCCGTGACGGACCCCTCGGTATCACCGCGCAGGGCGTCCACGCGGGCGTACAGGCCGTCGACGAATTCCTGCTCACGCCGCAATTCATCGTGTGAATCATGCGAAAAGCCGGTGTTTGACAATTCCACTCCCGCCCGGATATACTGTGCTCACTGAACTTCTTTGCGACCTGTTCTTTTGAAGTCGCGAACCATTAAATATACGCAGAAAAAACCCCCGAGCACAATTGCTCGGGGGTTTTTCTCGTCCCTGAGGTCGGAACCGTCGTCCGTCAGAGCACGTCGTCCAGCTCCGCCAGCAACCGCCGCTTCGGCCGCGCGCCGACCATGGCCTTCAGCGGCTCGCCGCCCTTGAACACCATGAACGTCGGCATCGAGAGCACCCGGTACGCGCGGGTGGTCTCCGGATTGGTGTCCACGTCCAACTGCACCACCTTCAGCCGCTCGCCCTCCTCCGCCGCGAGCGCGCTCAGCACCGGCCCCATCTGCCGGCACGGCGGACACCAGTCGGCGGTGAACTCCACCAGCACCGGCAACGCGGCCCCGATCACCTCCGCCTCGAAGTCCGCGTCCGTCACCTCGGCCACACCAGCCGCTCTGATCACAGCTCCCCGCCTCCCGCTCCCAGTTCGCACTCCGGCTCCGGACCGCCCGGAACCCCCGCCTCGTCCGCCAGCCGCTGCCGCGCCCGCTCGGCCCGCGCCAACTGCTCGCCGACCGACGCCCGCACCGCCGCCAACTCACCGATCAGCGCGTCGAGTTCGTCCAGCTTCCGCCGGTACACCGCCAGCGACGCCGGGCACGAGTCGCCCTCCGGATGGCCCGCCCGCAGACACTCCACGAAGGGCCGTGTCTCCTCCAGGTCGAACCCGAAGTCCTGCAGGGTCCGGATCTGCCGCAGCAGCCGCAGATCCGCCTCGTCGTACGTCCGGTACCCGTTGCCCGCCCGCCGCGCGGGCAACAGCCCCCGCGCCTCGTAGTACCGCAACGTCCGTGTCGTCGTCCCGGCCCGTGCCGCCAGCTCCCCGATGCGCATACGAGGACGGTATTCCTTGACGCCGACGTCAAGGAAAGCCCGCGGGGGAAACGGCGAAAGGCCGAGCGGCCAGGTCTATAGGGGGGAGGACCTGGCCGCTCGGCGTTCTGGGAGATGTTCAGTTGTTCTGCCGTTCAGCTGTTCAATCCGTTCAGCTGTTTCGTTGCTCCGCTGTTCCGCCTGGTGTCCGTACGGCCGGGTCTACGGGGGAGGACCCGGCCGTACGGAGTCGTGGAGGCGGAGCCTCAGGCCTTGGCGAGTTCCTTCTCGCCCTCCGGCTCGGCGGCGGCAGGCGCCGGGGCGGACCCGTGACCGTCGTCCAGCAGCGTCGCCTCGTCGAACGGCGCCTGCCCGGCGAGGACCTCGTTCACCCGCTCCTTGTCGATCTCCTTGGTCCAGGTACCGATGAGGACCGTGGCGACCGCGTTGCCGGCGAAGTTCGTCAGGGCGCGGGCCTCGCTCATGAAGCGGTCGATGCCGACGATGAGGCCGATGCCGTCCACCAGGGCCGGCTTGTGCGACTGCAGACCACCCGCGAGGGTCGCGAGACCGGCACCGGTGACACCCGCCGCGCCCTTGGAGGCGACCAGGAGGAAGAGCAGCAGCGCGATCTGCTCACCGACGGCCATCGGCGTACCCATGGCGTCGGCGATGAACAGGGACGCCATGGTCATGTAGATCATGGTGCCGTCGAGGTTGAAGGAGTAGCCGGTCGGGACGGTGATGCCGACGACGGGCTTGCTGACGCCCAGGTGCTCCATCTTCGCGATGAGCCGCGGCAGCGCGGACTCGGAGGAGGAGGTGGACAGGATCAGCAGGAACTCACGGCCCAGGTACTTGAAGAGCGTGAAGATGTTCAGCCCCGCGACGATCTTCAGCAGCGCGCCGAGGACGATGAAGACGAAGAGGAAGCAGGTGACATAGAAGCCGATCATCAGCACGGCGAGGCTCTTGAGGGCGTCGAGGCCCGCGGAACCCGTCACGGCCGCGATGGCACCGAAGGCGCCGATCGGGGCGGCCCACATCACCATCGCGAGGATGCGGAAGACCAGGCGCTGGATGTGCTCGATACCGCGCAGGATCGGCTGGCCGGAGTCGCCCATGGCCTGGAGCGCGAAGCCCGCGAGGAGGGCGACGAGCAGGGTCTGGAGGACCTCGCCGCCGGTGAACGCGGAGACGATCGTGGTCGGGATGATGCCGAGCAGGAACTCGGTGGTGTCCTTCGCCTCGGCCGAGACCTGTGCCTGGCCGGTCTCCTTGATCGCGTCGGTGACCGCGAGACCCGTGCCGGGCTCGACGATGTTGCCGACGACCAGACCGATGGCGAGGGCCACCAGCGACATGATCAGGAAGTAGACCAGGGCGATGCCGCCCACGGCGCCGACCTTCGCGGCCTTCCGTACGGACCCGATGCCCAGCACGATCGTGCAGAAGATGATCGGCGAGATCATCATCTTGATCAGGTTCACGAAGCCCGTACCGATGGGCTTCAGCTCGACGGCGAAGTCGGGGGCGATGAGACCCACGGCGATGCCGAGGGCCACAGCCACGATCACGGCGATGTACAGGTAGTGGGTGCGGTCCCGCTTGGCGGGTGCGGTAGGTGCCGTATGGGTGGTGCTGGCCACGGCTGCCCTCCTCGTCGACGACGTCGTCGGCTCGCTGTTCCGGCGTGCGGCTCACGTCCGGGGGAAATCGGGAGACGGTCTCCCTGGGGTGGGAACCGGCGGGTTCCCGGGTGGGAGACCGGCTCCCGGTGTCGGGAGCCCGCGGGCTCCCGGAGCCGGTAGCTGGGGGACTGCCGGCGGTGGGAGCGGGGCTCCCGTGGGGTGTGGGAGCCGGGGCTCCCGGCGGTGGAAGCCGGCGGGCTTCCGGGGCCGGAGGCCGGGGCCTCCGGTGGGAGCTGGGGGGCTCCCGGGGCGGGGAGACAGGCTCCCGATGGTGGGAGAGATGTCTCCCGGGGTGGGGGACGGGCTCCCGGCGGCTCGGGTTGTGGGGTCCCGGGGCGGGAGTCGTACTCCCTGTCGGCGTCCATGTGCTGGACGAGTCGATGCAGTGACTATGTCCCTCCCTGTGAGGGCGGTCACCCTTCCGTTCATTTAGTTCACGCCTACACGTCGATGCAGACTGTTGCCATGCGCGTCCCGCCCCGCCTCCGTCCCCGCAGCCTGGCCGGTCAGCTCTTCGCCGTGCAGGCGGTGCTGATCGCGGCCGTCGTGGCCGGATACGCGCTGTTCACGTACGTCAGCGACCGCTCCCAGGCGGAGGAGGCGGGGGGCCGTCAGGCCCTGGCCGTGGCGGCCACGGTGGCCGACTCCCCGTCGGTCCGGGCGGCGATCCACACGTCCGATCCGACCGAGCGGCTCCAGCCGTACGCCACGGAGGTGCAGCGGCACGCCGGCGTCGACTTCGTCACGATCATGACCCGTGACGGCATCCGCTGGACGCACCCCGACCGCGACCGGATAGGCGAGCACTTCCTCGGCCATATCGAGAAGGCGCAGAACGGCGAGTCCTTCACCGAGACCTACACCGGCACCCTCGGCCCGTCGGTCCGCGCGGTCACCCCGATCATGGAGGACGGCGAGGTCATCGGCCTGGTCAGCGCCGGCATCCGGGTCCAGGCGATCAGCGACCGCGTCGAGGACCAGCTCACGGCCCTGGTCGGTGTGGCCGTCGGCGCCCTCGCCCTCGGCGGCATCGGCACCTACATCGTCAACGCCCGCCTGCGCCGCCACACCCACAACATGAACGCCGCCGAGCTGAGCAACATGCACGACTACCACCAGGCCGCCCTGCACGCCGTGCGTGAGGGCCTGCTGATGCTCGACGGCCAGTACCGGGTGGCCCTCATCAACGACGGGGCACGGGAGCTGCTGGGGGTGACGGACGACGTGGTCGGCCGTTCGGTGGCGGAGCTGGGGCTGCCCGCCCCTCTGACGGGCGCCCTGCTCTCCTCGGAGCCCCGGGTGGACGAGGTGCTCCTGACCGCCGAACGGGTGCTGGTGGTGAACACCTCTCCGGTGTCGGGCGGCCAGCGCAGGGGCGCGGTGGTCACCCTGCGCGACGTGACCGAACTCCAGTCCCTCACGGGCGAGCTGGACTCCGAGCGGGGCTTCACCCAGGCGCTGCGTTCCCAGGCGCACGAGGCCGCCAACCGCCTCCACACGGTCGTCTCGCTCATCGAGCTGGGCCGCTCGGACGAGGCGATCGACTTCGCGACGGCGGAACTGGAGCTGGCGCAGGCGCTGACGGACCAGGTCGTGGCGGCGGTCAGTGAACCGGTGCTCGCCGCCCTGCTGCTGGGCAAGGCCGCCCAGGCGAACGAACGGGGCGTCGAGCTGGTGGTCTCCGAGGACAGCCGCATCGACGACGGCCTCCTCCCGGAGTCCCTCCCGGCCCGTGACCTGGTCACGGTCCTGGGCAACCTGATCGACAACGCGGTGGACGCGGCGCAGGGGTCGGTCGGGGCGAGGGTTACGGTGACGGCGTACACGGACGAGACGGGCGCGCCCGGGGACACCGGGGCGGGCGGGCCGTTGGACGGTCCCGTGCTGGTGCTGAGGGTGTCGGACACGGGGGCGGGCGTGGACCCGGCCCTCGCGGAGGCCGTCTTCGAACGCGGCTTCTCGACGAAGCCCGCCGGACCCGGCGGCCGCGGCCTCGGTCTGGCCCTCGTACGGCAGACGGCGCGCCGGCACGAGGGCACGCTGACCGTGTCGGAGGCGGCCGGGGGCGGGGCGGAGTTCGAGGTACGACTGCCGCTGGGCAGGAGCGGTACGAACAGGACGGGGCAAGCTGTACAGGCTGCACCGACCGCACATGCTGTCCAGGCCCCTCGGGCCACTGTGGCTGGAGGCGACGACGCATGACGAAGGCCGGGTCCGACCCCATCAGAGTGCTGGTCGTCGAGGACGACCCCGTGGCCGCCGACGCGCACATGATGTACGTCGGCCGCGTCCCCGGCTTCACGGCGGTGGGCAAGGCCCACACGGGCGCGGAGGCGCGGCGCGCGCTGGACCGTACGCCGGTGGACCTGCTGCTGCTGGACCTCCACCTGCCGGACGTGCACGGCCTGCAGCTGGCGCGTTCCCTCCGCGCGGCCGGCTACCACGCGGACGTGATAGCGGTGACGTCGGCGAGGGACCTGACGGTGGTCCGGGAGGGCGTCTCGCTGGGCGTGGTGCAGTACGTCCTGAAGCCGTTCACGTTCGCGACGTTGCGGGACCGGCTGGTGCGGTACGCCGAGTTCCACGCGGCGGCGGGCGAGGCGAGCGGCCAGGACGAGGTGGACCGGGCGTTGGCGACCCTGCGGGCGCCGGGCCCGGCGGCACTGCCGAAGGGCCTGAGCGCCCCGACGCTGGAACGGGTGACGGTGACCCTGCGGGACGCGGGCGAGGGCCTGACGGCGGCGGGCGTCGCCGAGGCGGTCGGCATCTCACGGATCACGGCCCGCCGCTATCTGGAGCACTTGGTGGACGCGGGCCGGGCGGCGCGGAGTCCGCAGTACGGGCAGGTGGGGCGGCCGGAGTTGCAGTATCGGTGGGTGAAGGGGCAGTAGGGGGCCGTGTCGGCCGACGGGGCCTGCCCGCGGAGGGGCCGACCGATGGGCCAGGTCAGCCGACGGGCCAGGTCAGCCTTGACAGGCGACGCCGACCGAAGGCGGGGCGGGCCGACGGGCGAGGTCGACCGACAGGCTAGGCCAGCCGACAGGGCGACGCCGACCGACAAGCCAGGCCAGCCGACAGACGACACCGACCGACGGGCCAGGCCAGCCGACAGGCCAGGTCAGCCTTGACAGGCCACGCCGACCGAAGGCGGGACCGGCCGACAGGCGGGACCGGCTGACAGACGGGACCGGCTGACAGGCGGGACCGGCTGACAGACGACGCCGACCGACAGGCGCAGTCAGCCGACAGACGACACCGACCGACGGGCCAGGTCAGCCGATAGGCCAGGTCAGCCTTGACAGGCGACGCCGACCGAAGGCGGGACCGGCCGACAGGCGACGCCGACCGACAGGCGAGGACGGCCAAGAAACGACGCCGACCGACAATGCCAGGCCAGGCCGGCCGACAGGCGGGACCGGTCCTCACACGGAGCCAGCCGACGGGTGAAGTCAGCCGGAGGAGTTCGGCGCCCGGAAAGGCGCGGCGTAGACGACGACCTGTGCACCGAGCCCGAGGATCGTGAGGGCCTCGGCGGCCGAGAGCGCGACGAGTCCGGGGCTGGTCCTCCCGCTCAGCCAGTACACCAGCAGCCCGGCGAGCGGGACGACGCAGAAGGCCAGCAGATCGATCCCGCACTGTATGGCCTTGCGGGACCTTCTGCGCGCATCGGCCCGATGCGCGACTTCCCAGTCGAAAACCTTCTCCGCACCGGCGAGCTGGGCGAGCCGCGGTCCGAGATCGCCCCGCACGTACGCCCCGATCGCGGAGATCTTCTCGTCGTTGACGAGGTAGGTCCATCCGAGCACGACACACACCGGCGGCAGCGCGAGCAGCATCGCCGGCTGTTTCGCCTGCGCCGAGGCGGCGATGACGGCGGCGAGCACGGTGAGGGTGACGTAGAGCAGGTTGTCCCGGAACCCGATCCGCGTCTTCTGCTCGTCCTTGACGGTCTGATACTCCACGAGCAGCAACTGCCCGACGGTGACGTCGTCCCGTTCCGACACCCTTGCCCCCTACCCGGCGCCAACGAAGCCTCTGCTCAAGCACCTTAAGGGGAACCGGTGCAGACGCATTGACCTGACTAGACCACTCCCCTTACCGTCACCGGGCACCACCCAAGGCCACAGCGACGTAGCCAGCAGGAGGTCGTGCCCGTGCGCCCCACCGCACCCAGTTCCCGCCGATCCCCCCTCCGCCTCCTCCTCACCGCCGCCCTGGCGGTCACCGCGCCGGGCGCGCTCGTCGCCTGCGGCAGCGGCTCCGGCAGCGACCCGGACACGGTGGAGGTCTCCTACAAACAGTCCACGGACAACCAGGTCCGCGTGATGGACACCTTCCTCGCCGACGTCAAGAAGCAGTTCGAGAAGGCGAATCCGGGCAAGAAGGTGAAACTGGTCCCGATCAAGGCGCCGGACTCGGAGTACTACACCAAGGTGCAGCAGATGCTGCGCTCACCGAAAACGGCACCGGACCTGGTCTACGAGGACACGTTCCTCATCAACTCGGACATCACGAGCGGCTATCTGAAGCCCCTGGACGATTATCTGGCCGACTGGAAGGACTGGGACCAGTTCATCGACACGGCCAAGACGGCGGCGAAGGCCGAGGACGGAAAGACGTACGGCATTCCGGACGGCACGGACACGCGGGGCCTGTGGTTCGACAAAGCCATCTTCGAGAAGGCGGGCCTGCCGTCGGACTGGCAGCCGAAGAACTGGGCCGACATTCTCACCGCCGCCCGCACGATCAAGGCCAAGGTGCCCGATGTCATCCCACTGAACGTCTACACGGGGAAACCGGCAGGCGAGGCCGCGACCATGCAGGGCTTCGAAATGCTCCTCTACGGCACGGAGGACGCGACCGCGGCCGGCGCGACCGACCCCCTGTACGACGAGAAGTCGAAGAAATGGAAGGCGGGAACCCAGGGGTTCAAGGACGCCCTCGCCTTCGTGGAGACGGTCTACCAGGAGAAACTGGGCCCGGAGGTGTCCGACGCCCTCGACCCCAACATCAGCACCCGAGTACGCGGCGAGCTCCTCCCCGAGGGGAAACTCGGCATCAACCTGGACGGCTCCTGGCTTCCCCAGGACTGGTTGCCCGGCAGCGGTCATGAATGGCCGGAGTGGTCGGAGAAACTGGGCCTCGCCGCCATGCCGACCCAGAACGGACAGTCCCCCGGCAAGGTGAGCATGTCCGGCGGCTGGACCTGGGCCATTCCCGACAAGGCCGGGAACCCCGACCTCGCCTTCGAGTTCATCAAGACGATGCAGTCGAAGGCGAACGCGCAGAAGTGGTACATCGCCAATTCCGGGATCGCCGTCCGCAAGGACGTGGCCGCCGACCCCGCCTATGTGGAGGCCCAGCCCGGCATCAAGTTCTTCACCGACCTGGTGTCCAGCACGCATTACCGCCCGGCGTACCCCGCGTATCCGAAGGTCTCCACGGCCATCCAGGAAGCGATGGAGTCCGTGACGACGGGAGACGCGTCGGTGGCGGAGGCGGCGAAGAACTACGACGAGGAGTTGAAGGCGGCGACGGACGACCAGGTGATCGAGGGGACGGAAGAATGAGCCCTCGCGCATGAAGAGGCAGGCGTCGGGGCCTCCTCACCCCGCTTTCCGGGCGTTCACCCGAGCCCTCCCCCTCACCCCCGCCACGGTCCTGCTGCTCCTGTTCCTGGCCGGCCCGATCGCCTACTGCGCCTACATCGCCTTCACCGACCTCCAGCTCACCGGCCAGGCCGAGGACTCCTTCATCGGCTTCGACAACTTCCGTACGGCGTTCGGGGACGAGGCCTTCCTCAACGCGGTGTGGCTGACCCTGGTCTTCACGGTGGTCTCGGCGCTGCTGGGCCAGAACACACTGGGCCTGGCGCTGGCGGCGCTGATGCAACGCGCCTCGAAACCCGTCCGCACGCTGGTGGGGGGAATCGTCGTCACGGCGTGGGTCCTGCCGGAGGTGGTGGCGGGGTTCCTCCTGTACGCCTTCTTCCGCCGGGAAGGCACCCTGAACGCCGTCCTGGACTGGCTCCATCTCCCCACCCAGAACTGGCTGTACACGCTTCCGATCCTGGCCGTGTCGTTTGCGAACGTCTGGCGGGGAACGGCGTTCTCGATGCTGGTCTACTCAGCGGCCCTGAACGAGATCCCGAAGGAGATCACGGAGGCGGCGGAGGTCGACGGCGCGGGCGGCTGGCGCCGGATGTGGCACATCACGCTGCCGATGATCCGCCGCTCGATCGGCACGAACCTGATGCTCATCACGCTGCAGACGTTGTCGGTCTTCGGCCTGATCTGGGTGATGACGAGGGGTGGCCCGGGCGGCAAGAGCCAGACCCTCCCCCTGTTCATGTACGAGGAGGCGTTCCAGAAGAGCATGATCGGCTACGGCACGGCGGTGGCGCTGTTGTTGCTGGTGGTGGGTTCGCTGTTCTCGGTGATCTATCTGCGGCTGCTGCGGACGGAGGTGTAGGTACCGTGGCCTCCCCGAACACCCGACGGCTCGCGGCCGACGCGGGGCTGCTCGCCATCGCCGCGGCGTTCGTCCTCCCGCTGGCCTGGGTGATCCTCTCGTCGGTGGACCAGCGGGCGGACCTGACGGTGAAAGTCCCGGACGGCGTGACCCTGGACAACTTCGACGCGGTCCTGACCCCGGAGATCACCTTCACGCCGCTGCTCAACAGCCTGCTGCTGTGCGGTGGAGGGACCGCGCTGACGGTGATGTGCGCGGCCCTGGCGGCGTACCCGCTCTCTCGCTTCCGCTCCCGCCTGAACCGCCCTTTCCTCCTGACGATCCTCTTCGCGACGAGCCTCCCGATCACGGCGATCATGGTGCCGGTGTACGCGCTCTTCGTCCAGGTGAATCTGATCGACACCATGCAGGGCACGATCTTCTTCTTCGCGGCGTCCCAATTGCCGTTCGCGATCTGGCTGATGAAGAACTTCATGGACGGGGTGCCGAAGGAACTGGAGGAGGCGGCGTGGACGGACGGCGCGTCGTCGCTCCAGTCGCTGGTGCGCGTGGTGCTGCCGCTGATGGGGCCGGGCGTCGCGGTGGTGACCGTCTTCTCGTTCGTGATGATGTGGGGGAACTTCTTCGTCCCGTTCATGCTGCTGCTCACGCCGGAGCAGATGCCGGCGGCGGTGAGCATCAATGAGTTCTTCGGAAATCGGGGGACGGTGATCTATGGGCAGTTGGCGGCGTTCTCGGTTATTTATTCGACGCCGGTGATCTTGTTGTATGTGGGGGTGGCGAGGCGGTTGGGTGGGGGGTTTGCTTTGGGTGGGGCGGTCAAGGGGTGAGGAACATCAACAGGGCTATTCGAGGGCCATGGCTTGGGCTCGGACCTCGGCAGCCTCGGTACTGGCATTGGCCCGAGTGAAGGCGTCCGCTGCCTGGAGCCAATGAATGCGGGCGTCGGTGAGTCGGCGGGCGTTCTTGTGGACGATCGCCAGGTTCTGGAGAGCCAAGGCCGCCCTGTACCAGTCCTCGAACTTACCGAAGATCTCCACGGCCGTGCCGTACGCCTCGATCGCCTCTCCAACCTGGCCGGCTGCTTCCATGGCGAGGCCAAGGTTGTTCCACGCCCTGGCCTCACCCAAGCTGTCTCCGATCCCCTGGCACAGGTCGCGGGCGCACTTGTGCGCTTCGATCGACTCGTCCAGCCTGCTCTCTTCCCAGTAGGCGAGGCCCAGGTTGTTCCACGCCACAGCCTCGCGTTGGCGATCCCCAGCGGCTTCGTACAGCTCTCGGGCATGGGCAAGCGCGTCGATGGCCTCCTTCTTTCGCTTTACCTCCCCCAGCGCCAGGCCAAGATTGTTCCAGGCCATGGCTTCGCCGAGTGGGTACCCGGCTGCATGGAACAACTCACGGCAGCGCGCATGTGCACCGATCGACTCCTCCGTCTTGTCCACTTCCTGCAAAGCGAGGCCAAGGCTCGTCCAGGCCCCCGCCTCACCGACTCGATCTCCAACGCGTTGTGCCGCCTCGCACGCTGCACGGGAAACAGTGATCCAGTTGTCGAAGTACCGCCGCCAAGCCAGATACTCCCCCAAGTACTCAGCCAGCTGCACTGCCAATTCCGCAAACCGGACTTCCCGCCCCCAGGACACCGCCGCGACCAGCCCGGCCCGCTCACCGTCGCACCACTCCAGGGCCGCCCCACGGTCCGCGAAAAGCTCCGGCTCCGCCATTCCTGGCAACCAGCGCAATCTCATGTCCGCTTCCAGCGCCCGCCGGTGATACAACCCCAGCACCCGCTCCCGGGCCTCCTCCCCTTCCTCCGACAACCCCTCGTCCCCCGCCACCGCACCCGCCCCGAACACCCGCACCAAGTCATGCAAGCGCCACCACCCGCGCCCGCTCCCCCGCTCGACGAGATGCGCGCGAGCCAACGCCCGCAGTTCCCCCAGCGGAGCGGCCTCCGCCCCCACCAACGCCGCGGCGACCTCGTCGCTCACCTCAGGCCCCGGCGCGAGCGCCAGCAGCCGCAGCAACCGGGCCTGTCCGGACGGCAGTCGCCGGTACGACAGGTCGAAGGCGGCGCGCACGCTGCGCGCGCCGTCGTCGAGCTGTGCGAGCCGGTCACGTGATGCCGCCAACTCGTCGACGAGTTCGGCAACCGGCATGCCCGGGTCCTCCACCAACAGGGCGGCGGCGATCTGGAGGGCGAGCGGCAGATGTCCGCAGAGGTCGGCGAGTCGCCCGGCCGCGTCGGCGTCGTCCGTGACACGGCTGTCCCCCGGCTCGGCGGTGCGCAGGGCGAGGTCGAGGAGCCCCCGAGCGTCCTTCGGCGTGAGCTGGTCCAACGGGACGAGTCGTGCCCCGAGTTGCGTGAGACGATCGCGCGAGGTGACCAGCACCCGATGCCGGCCGTCGCCCGGCAACAGCGGCCGCACCTGGTCCGGCGACGACGCGTTGTCCGCCAGCACCAGCATCGCCCCGCGCTCCCTACCCCGCTCCGCGAGCACCGAACGATAAAGGCTCGCCCGGTCGTCGGCCCTGGCCGGAATCCGCTCCGGCGGAACCCCGAGCGCCCGCAACAACGACTGAAGCGCCTGATCAGCGGTGACCGGCTCCTCGTCATACCCGTGCAGGTCGACGAAGAGCACCCCGCCCGGGAACCACCCCTCCCCACACGCCAGATGCGCGGTCTCCACGGCGAGCGCGGTCTTGCCGATGCCTCCGAGCCCGGACACGGCGCTGACGAGGACGGCCGCCGAGCCGTCGAGCGCCCGCAGCAACTCGGCCGTCTCCCCGTCCCGCCCGGTGAACCCGCCGGGCCGAGGCGGCAGCGCGGCCAAGGCCTCCGGCGCGGCGGCGGCCCCACCGAGATGGATCACGACCTGGACACCGATCGCCTCACGCAGGAAGACCCCACCCCGGAAGTCGGAGTGATCCCCGCCGTACCAGGCCGCCCCACTCCCCGGCGTATGCCGCTCCATGCCCGCCGCCACCGCGCCCGCGACCGCCGAATCTCCGGCCAGCAGGTCGACCAGCCGCTCGCCCCACTCCCGTACGGCATCCCGCCGTGCCGGGTCCGTTGCCGCCTCCCGCGCGGCCTCGGCCACCTCCGCGACCGACGCCCCGGCCGCCAGCCCGACCGCCCGTGCCAACGCCTCCACCGCCCGGCGCCCGTCGTCCCCGCACGCACTCTCGGCCAGGGCGGTCAGCAATGCCGCTTTCATCCGTCCGTCCGCCCCCGTTCCGTACCGTGAGAGCCAACGGTACGGCGTCGGAGCGAGGGTTGGCCGACCGTTCGACTCGGGTCAACAGCCCCTTCTTGTCATCGACTTGGCAGTACCGTGGACAGGTGCCCGAACCTGACACACGCCCCGTATCAGCCGTCGTCCTCACCGCGCTCCCGGTCGAGTACGCCGCCGTACGCGCCCTCCTGACGGACCTGGGGTCCGACGAGCGCGTCCACGACGACGGCGCCCGCGTCGAGGTGGGCCGGATCGAGGGCACGTCCTGGACCGTGGCGATCTCCGAACTGGGCGAGGGCGCGGTGCACGCCGCCGCGCGCACCACCCAGATCGTCGGCTGGCTGCGCCCCGAGGTAATGCTCTTCGTGGGGGTGGCCGGCGGGCTCAAGGACGACATCGGGATCGGTGACGTGGTGGTCGGTACCAAGGTGTACGGCATCCACGGCGGCAAGGTGACCGGCCAGGGCTTCCAGGCCCGGCCCGAGGTGTGGCACGGGTCGGGGCGGCTGGTGCCGGCGGCGCGTTCCGCGCTGCGAGAGCTGCCGGACGTACGGGGCCATCTGAAGCCGATCGCGTGCGGTGACGTGGTGCTGGCCGACAGCAGGTCCGCGCTCGCCGAGCACATCCGCCACCACTACAACGACGCCTGCGCGATCGAGATGGAGGGCTCGGGGGCGGCCCACGCGGCCCACCTCAACGGCCAGTTGGACGCCTTGGTCGTCCGGGGCATCAGCGACCGCGCCGACCGCCACAAGCACGAGGCGGACGCCTCAGGTTCCCAGGAGCTGGCGTCCCGGCAGGCCGCCGCCGTGGCGGTGGCCATCCTGCGCAAGCACGGGCCGCGCGGCGGAGGTTCCTCCGACTCCCAGGAGGGACCCTTGCGGGCGAACGCGGGCGGAGCCGTCTACGGCGGGCACCACATCGACTTCCGCGGTGGCACCTTCTTCGGGCCCGTCACCGGCAAGTCGGACGGCCGGTAGCGGGGAGGACAAACCCCAGGGCCGGGAGCCGGTCCCGGAGAACGGACCGCGGGGCCGGGAGCCGGTCCACGGCCCCGTCCCGGTCGCGACCACCACCCTCCCGCCCCGCCCTCCCGGCTTCACCGGCCGCACGGCGGACCTGGACCGCCTGCTCCCCCGTCTCGCCCTCACCTCGGACGAGAGCGCCCCGCTGCTCATCTCGGCCGTCACCGGCATGGGCGGCATCGGCAAGACGGCCCTCGCGGTGGAGGCGGCGCACCGGGCGTGGGCCGAGGGCTGGTTCCCCGGCGGCTTCCTCTTCGTCGACCTGCGCGGCTACGACGACGACCCGGCGACGGCGGACCAGGGCGTCGTGGCGCTGCTGGACGCGCTGGGGGTACGGGGCACGGACCTGCCGCCGACGACGGCACGCCAGTACGACGTCTACCGCTCGCTCCTCACCGAGCGGCGGGACCCCACGCTGCTGATCCTGGACAACGCCTCGGACCCGTCCCAGTACCTCCCCCTGCTCCCCGGCACGGACCACCACCGGGTGCTGATCACGTCCCGGGACCGCCCGGACGCGCTCCCGGTACGCGTCATCGACCTCGCAGCGCTCGGCCCCGACGAGTCCGCCGCGCTCATCACCCGCGCCCTGCACGACGCCGACGAACGCGACGACCGCCCGGCCCGCGAACCGGAGGCCCTCCACGAACTCACCGCCCTCTGCGGCCACTTGCCCCTCGCACTTCAGATCGCGGCCGCGATGCTCCGCCGACGCCGGCACGGGCACCGGGGGATCGCGTCGCTGGTGGAGGAGATCAGGGCCGCCGGGGACCCGACGACCGCACTCGACAACGGCAGCCCCGGGACGGATTTGTACGGCCGCTCGCTGGCCCTGCGGCCGGTGCTGGAGACCTCGTACCGCCGACTGCCGGACGACCAGGCCCGGTTGCTGCGCCTGTTGTCCCTCGCTCCCGACTCGGAGACGACCACGGAGGCGGTGACCGTCCTGGCCGACGGGGACACGACCTCCGTGCTCTCCCTGTTGGAGGACCTGGCCGCCACCCACCTGGTCGCACCGGTCGGGAACGACCAGGCGCGGTCCTCGATGCCGCGGTGGCGGTTGCACGACCTGGTGCGGGCGTACGGGACGGGTGTGGTGGCGGGGGACGCGGAGCTGCAGGAGGAAGGGAATGAGGCGCGAGAACGCCTACTCGCGCACTACCGGCACTGGGCAGACGCGGCTGACGAGCGGTTGCGGTGGATACCGGGGCGGCAGGAACCAGAGCGGTTCGCCACACGGACCGGGGCGTTGGCGTGGCTCGACATTGAGCGGTCGGGACTCGTGGCCGCCGTGCTGTGGGCGAGCGAGGAGCGATTCGGCCCCGTAGCGGTCGATCTGGCCGGATGCCTGGCTGTCTACCTGGAATGGCGACGCCACTTCGACGACTGGCTCATCATCGCCCAAGCGGCCTGCCAGGCAGCCTGCCGTACCGATGACGTCAACAGACAGGGCATCGCGTGGAACAACCTCGGCATCACCTTGCGGGAGGCGGGTCGGACGGAGGAGGCGATCGAGGCCCACACACGCGCCCGAGACCTGTACCGGATCATCGAGAACCGAGAACGCGAGGGCACGGCCTTGATGAACCTCGGCATCGCCCTGCGGAGATCGGGACAGGTGAAGGAAGCAGTGGAAGCGCTCACCCAGGCCCGGGACCTGTACGAGGCCCCCGGGTACCGCCACCGCGAAGCCAGCGCACTGAACAACCTCGGCCTCGCTCTGGCAGCATCGGGCCGTACCGACGAGGCGACCGCGGCACTCGCCCGGGCCCGGGACCTGTATCAGGCCATCGGAGACCGGTACCGCGAGAGCATCGCGTGGATGAACCTCGGCACCGTCCTGCGGGGATCGGACCAGGTGGACGAAGCAATCACGGCATACGCCGAGTCACTGGAGATCCGTCTGGAGTTCGAGGACTGGTACGGCGCCGGACTGACCCTGGAGAACCTGGGCCACGCCCACAAGTCGGCGAACGCCGCGGTCTGGGCTCGCTCGCACTATCTCCAAGCGTCTGATGCCTACACCCGGGCCAACGCCCCCGCCGAGGCAGCCCGAGCCCGCTCCGCTGCCGACGAGACCGACCCCCCACCCCCCTAGGGCGCTTCTGATGGATCTCCGCGGCGTCGCGGAGATCCATCAGAAGCGCCCTAGCCCGACTACCCCAACTTCCCGGGCCGGAACGGCTCCACCCCCACCACCCGCCGCACCCGCACCGCCTCGATCAGGATCATCAGGCGCCGCTCCCCGGGCAGGAGCCATGGATACCGCTCCTGACCGATGTACTTCCGCGTGAGCCGGTCCATGGCCCGTTCCGCCTCCTCCCCCTCCACGAACCGCACCACCCGTCCCCGGATCTCCGCCCGGTCATAAGGGTTCTCGGTGTCGATGTGGGACAGGGAGACACTCGGGTTGCGCCGCAGGTTCTCCTCCTTCACCCGCCCCACGGAGGTGTTGACCATGACGTACTCGACCCCCGCCTCCTCCTCGATGTCCACCCACATGGGTGACACCTGAGGCGCCCCGTCCGCCCCGACCGTCGCCAAGTGCCAGAAGTTCGGCGCCAGTAGGCGCTCACGTATGTGCCCGTCCAGCTTCGTCATGCCGTCATCCCTACCCAGCCCGTCCAGGCATCCGCACCCGGGCCCCAGACTCCCAGGGCCGCCCCTCGATCCCCATGAGTCACAGGCTTCTCACCACCCGTAGCTTCCTACAATCCGTGTGTGTGGCCGAACAGCCCGTAGTCACCGCAGCCCCGTGCCCCTACGTTGTGCGCGTGCACCGACGCTCAGCCCACGAACGGCAGCCCCAGCACCCGTACCCGACCCCGCACCCGCATCCGGCACCGCAGCCATACGCGCGCCCGGACGCGGACACGGCCCCACGAGCCGCCGCCCCCGCCCCGCCCCTCAACGCCCCGGCCGTCCGCGAACTACGCGTGGCGCTGGGCATGGGGCCCGAACACGTCGCCTACGGAATGCGGTCCTCGTACGGCCTCCCGTACGTCACCCCGGACCTGGTCGCCGCCTGGGAAGGCGGCGCCGTCTCCCCCACCGGCCCCGAACTCACCGCGCTCGCGGGGGTGTTGTGGTGCTCGGTCGGTGAACTCGTCGCCGCTCCCAGGACCCTGCGTGAGCACCGCACGGCGCAGGGGATCGCCGCCGAGGACGTCGCCCGCGCGGTCGGCGTCGAACTCTCCTCGTACCTGTGGATGGAGGAGACCGGGGAGTGGCGCGGCACCGACCGTCAGTCAGCCGCCCTCGCGACCGTGCTCGACCTGTCGCTGCCCGAACTCACCACCGTGACGGGGCGCGAGACGAGACTCAGGGAACTGCTCCACAGCGCGGTCACCACCCGCTGGCAGGCCCATGTCCGACCGATCACGAAAATGCTGGCCCTCGACCGGCACCTCCTGGAAGACGTCCTCCAGGAGATGCACACCGACTACCAGGGCCTGATGGCCGCCACCCTCACCTGGGCCAACGGCACCGCCGCGACCGACTCGGGCGACGCCGGCCGTGACTACCTCGACCGGATCACCGACCACTTCTGGTCACTGGTCCGGCGAACAGCCCCCTACTGACCCCGGCCCGCCACACCCCCCGCGCCCACCACACCCACCGCACCGCAAGCGGAAAGACCTAGAACACCGACTCCGCCTCGTCCATCCGGTCCTTCGGCACCGTCTTCAGTTCGGTCACCGCCTCCGCCAGCGGCACCATCAGCACCTCGGTGCCGCGCAGGGCGGTCATGCGGCCGTAGTCGGAACGGTGCGCGGCCTCGACCGCGTGCCAGCCGAAGCGCGTGGCGAGCACCCTGTCGTACGCGGTCGGGGTGCCGCCGCGCTGGACATGACCGAGGATGACCGGCTTGGCCTCCTTGCCGAGGCGGCGCTCCAGCTCGTACGCGAGCGCCGTGCCGATGCCCTGGAAGCGCTCGTGGCCGAACTGGTCGATCTCGCCGTGGCCGTAGTCCATGGAACCCTCGGCCGGGTGCGCGCCCTCGGCGACGCAGATGACCGCGAACTTCTTGCCCCGCGAGAAGCGCTCCTCCACCATCTTCACCAGGTCGGCGGGGTCGAAGGCCCGCTCGGGCAGACAGATGCCGTGCGCGCCCGCCGCCATCCCCGACTCCAGGGCGATCCAGCCCGCGTGCCGGCCCATGACCTCGACCACCATCACCCGCTGATGGGACTCGGCGGTCGTCTTCAGGCGGTCCATCGCCTCGGTGGCGACACCGACGGCCGTGTCGAAACCGAACGTGCGATCGGTCGACGAGATGTCGTTGTCGATGGTCTTCGGGACACCGACCACCGGCAGACCCGCGTCGCTGAGCATCCGCGCCGCCGTCAGCGTGCCCTCGCCGCCGATCGGGATCAGTACGTCGATACCGAACCGGTGGGCCATGTCCTGGGCGTTCTCGCAGGCCTCGAGCAGGCGGTCGCGCTGGAGGCGGGAGGAGCCGAGAATCGTGCCGCCACGGGCCAGGATGCCGCTGACGGACTCCAGGTCGAGGGTGCGGTAGCGGCCGTCGAGGAGGCCCGCGTAGCCGTCCTCGAAGCCGATGACCTCGTCGCCGTAGTGGGCGACCGCTCGGTGCACGACCGACCGGATCACTGCGTTCAGGCCCGGACAGTCGCCGCCTGCGGTGAGAACTCCGATACGCATCGTGCTGTGTCTCCTGCTCGTCCTGATCGTCCTGAGCGTCCTGAGTGTCCGGCTCGGTGCTGGTACTTATGAGCCAGTCCGATTGTTTCACGGCCGACCGGGGGTCGCCGCGCCCCTCCGCCCCACCCGGCGCCCCTCCCCGCTGATGGGCGCCTTATCCATGGTCAGAGGTATTGTCAAGAGGGTTTCCGTCCGCCGCGACGGTGATTTCCACCCCTCCCCTGCCGAAACAGTCGAACCACATGAAACGGAGAGCACACGTGACGCGCAGCGTGTACGTGACCGGGATCGATCGCGGCGACGGCCGCCAGGTCGTCGAGCTGGGGGTGATGGAGCTCCTGACCCGCCAGGTCGACCGGGTGGGGGTGTTCCGGCCGCTGCTGCACCACGGACCGGACCGGCTCTTCGACCTGCTGCGCGCCCGCTACCGGCTCACCCAGGACCCGGCGACCGTGTACGGCATGGACTACCACGAGGCGTCCACGCTCCAGGCCGAGCACGGCACGGACGAGCTGGTCTCCACCCTCGTCGACCGGTTCCACGCCGCCGCCCGCGACTACGACGTCGTCCTCGTCCTGGGCACCGACTTCGCGGACACGCAGTTCCCGGACGAGCTGTCGCTCAACGCCCGGCTCGCCAACGAGTTCGGAGCGTCCGTCATCCCGGTGGTCGGCGGGCGGAAGCAGACCGCCGAGTCGGTCGTGGCCGAGACGCACAACGCGTACCGCGCGTACGAGGGCCTCGGCTGCGACGTGCTCGCCATGGTGGTCAACCGGGTCGCGCCCGCCGACCGCGGCGAGATAACCGAGCGGCTCGGGGACTCGCGGTTGCCGCTGCCCGTGCCCTGCTACGTCCTGCCCGACGAGCCCGCGCTCTCCGCGCCGACCGTCGCCCAGATCACCCACGCCCTCGGCGGCAAGGTCCTCCTCGGTGACGACTCGGGCCTCGCCCGCGACGCGCTGAACTTCGTCTTCGGCGGTGCCATGCTGCCGAACTTCCTCAACGCCCTGACCCCGGGCTGCCTGGTCGTCACCCCCGGCGACCGCGCGGACCTCGTCGTCGGCGCCCTCGCCGCGCACAGCGCCGGCACCCCGCCGATCGCCGGTGTGGTGCTCACCCTGAACGAGCGGCCCAGCGACGAGATCCTCACGCTCGCCGCCCGCCTCGCCCCGGGCACCCCGGTCGTCGCCGTCGAGTCCGGCTCCTTCCTCACCGCCTCGGAACTGTTCTCCATGGAGGGCAAGTTGAGCGCGGTGACACCGCGCAAGGCGGAGACCGCGCTCGGGCTCTTCGAGCGGTACGTCGACACCGCCGAGCTGCGGGGCCGGGTCTCGGCGCCGAGCAGCGACCGGATCACTCCGATGATGTTCGAGCACACGCTCCTCGAACAGGCCCGCTCCGAGCGGCGCCGGGTGGTCCTGCCCGAGGGCACGGAGGAGCGCGTTCTGCACGCGGCCGAGGTCATCCTCCGCCGGAACGTCTGCGACCTGACCCTCCTCGGCCCCGTCGAGCAGATCCGCAAGAAGGCCGCCGACCTGGGCATCGACCTCGGCGACAGCATGCTGGTGGACCCGGCGACCTCCGAGTGGCGGGACTCCTTCGCCGAGAAGTACGCCGAGTTCCGCGCCCACAAGAACGTCAGCCTGGAGCTGGCGTACGACGTCGTCTCCGATGTGAACTACTTCGGCACGCTGATGGTCCAGGAGGGCATGGCCGACGGCATGGTGTCGGGATCGGTGCACTCCACGGCCGCCACCATCCGGCCCGCCTTCGAGATCATCAAGACCAAGCCGGACGCGGGCATCGTCTCGTCCGTGTTCTTCATGTGCCTCGCCGACAGGGTGCTGGTGTACGGGGACTGCGCGGTGAACCCGGACCCGAACGCCGAGCAGCTCGCCGACATCGCGATCCAGTCGGCCGCCACCGCACGGCGGTTCGGGGTGGAGCCGAGGATCGCGATGCTGTCCTACTCCACGGGGACGTCCGGGTCGGGCGCCGACGTCGACAAGGTGCGCGAGGCCACCGCGATCGTCCGCTCCCGACGGCCCGACCTGCTCATCGAGGGGCCGATCCAGTACGACGCCGCCGTGGAGCCGAGTGTCGCGGCGACCAAGCTGCCGGACTCCGAAGTCGCGGGCCAGGCAACGGTGTTGATCTTCCCGGACCTCAACACCGGCAACAACACCTACAAGGCCGTACAGCGGTCGGCGGGCGCGCTCGCGGTCGGGCCGGTCCTCCAGGGGCTGCGCAAGCCGGTCAACGACCTGTCCCGGGGCGCGCTCGTGCAGGACATCGTCACCACGGTCGCCATCACGGCGATCCAGGCCCAGACGCCGGCGGCCGGGACCGCCGTGCCCCCGGCCCCGGCCACCGCCGGCGCGACCGCCACCGCCCCGTGACCCCCACCGACGACAGAAGGCACCCGACCACCGTGACCGCCACCCGCGTCCTCGTCCTCAACTCCGGTTCCTCCTCGGTCAAGTACCAGCTGCTCGACATGCGCGACAGCCGCCGGCTGGCCGTGGGCCTGGTCGAGCGGATCGGCGAGGAGAACTCCCGGCTGAAGCACACCCCGCTCACCACCGGCGGCGCCTCCCGTGAGCGCACCGGGCCGATCGCCGACCACGAGGCCGCCCTGAAGGCCGTCGCGGAGGAGCTGGCCGCGGACGGGCTGGGCCTCGACTCCGCCGAACTGGCCGCCATCGGGCACCGGGTGGTCCACGGCGGACAGAGCTTCACCGAGCCGACCGTGATCGACGACACCGTGCTCGCGGAGATCGAACGCCTCATCCCGGTGGCGCCGCTGCACAACCCGGCCAACCTCACCGGGATCCGTACGGCTCGGGCCCTGCGCCCGGACCTGCCGCAGGTGGCGGTGTTCGACACGGCGTTCCACACCACCATGCCGGAGTCGGCGGCCCGCTACGCCATCGACGTCGAGACGGCCGACGCGCACCGCATCCGCCGCTACGGCTTCCACGGCACCTCGCACGCGTACGTGTCCCGGGCGACGGCCGAACTGCTGGGCAAGGGCCCCTCGGAGGTGAACGTCATCGTGCTGCACCTCGGCAACGGGGCGTCGGCCTCGGCTGTCGAGGGCGGCCGGTGCGTGGACACCTCCATGGGGCTGACGCCTTTGGAGGGGCTCGTGATGGGTACGCGGTCCGGAGACATGGACCCGGCCGTCATCTTTCATTTGATGCGCGTTGGCGGAATGTCCACGGACGAGATCGACACTCTCCTCAACAAGAAGAGCGGTCTGATCGGGCTGTGCGGCGACAACGACATGCGGGAAATCCGCCGGCGAATCGACGAGGGCGACGAGCGGGCGAAGCTGGCCTTCGACATCTACATTCACCGGTTGAAGAAGTACATCGGCGCTTACTACGCGGTGCTCGGCCGGGTGGACGCGGTCGCGTTCACGGCCGGGGTGGGCGAGAACGCGGCGCCGGTGCGGGAGGCCGCCCTGGCGGGCCTGGCGGGCCTGGGCCTCGCGGTGGACGGCGACCTCAACGCCGTACGGGGCGACGAGCCGCGGCTGATCTCGCCGGCCGGTGCGCGGGTCGCCGTCGCAGTGGTCCCGACGGACGAGGAACTGGAGATCGCGGCACAGACCTACACCCTGGTCGGAAAGAACATCTGAGCTTCGAAAAGAACAACTGAGCACCACCGGGCAATACACGTCGGTAACACGACTGAGCGCATAGCCGCCCATATGCATTCCGCCAGACGGAATATTCCGTAGCGAAACAAACCGATAGGATCGTCCCATGCGCCGTTCGAAAATCGTCTGTACTCTCGGCCCCGCGGTCGACTCCCACGAGCAACTGGTCGCCCTCATCGAGGCCGGCATGAACGTGGCCCGTTTCAATTTCAGCCACGGCAGCCACGCCGAGCACCAGGGCCGCTACGACCGGGTCCGGGCCGCCGCCGCCGAGACCGGCAAGGCCATCGGTGTCCTCGCCGACCTCCAGGGCCCCAAGATCCGTCTGGAGACCTTCGCCGAGGGCCCGGTGGAGCTGGTGCGCGGTGACGAGTTCACCATCACCGCCGAGGACGTGCCGGGCGACAAGCAGATCTGCGGTACGACGTACAAGGGGCTGCCCGGGGACGTCTCCCCCGGTGACCAGGTCCTCATCAACGACGGCAACGTCGAGCTGAAGGTCATCGAGGTCGACGGGCCGCGGGTGCGGACCGAGGTCATCGAGGGCGGCGTCATCTCCGACCACAAGGGCATCAACCTGCCCGGCGCGGCCGTCAACGTGCCCGCCCTGTCCGAGAAGGACGTCGAGGACCTGCGGTTCGCGCTGCGCATGGGCTGCGACCTGGTGGCGCTGTCCTTCGTGCGGGACGCGAACGACGTGCGGGACGTCCACAAGGTGATGGACGAGGTGGGCCGCCGGGTCCCCGTCATCGCCAAGGTGGAGAAGCCGCAGGCGGTGGAGAACATGGAGGACGTCGTGATGGCGTTCGACGGCGTGATGGTCGCCCGTGGCGACCTGGCCGTCGAGTACCCGCTCGAGAAGGTCCCCATGGTGCAGAAGCGGCTCATCGAGCTGTGCCGCCGCAACGCCAAGCCGGTGATCGTGGCGACCCAGATGATGGAGTCGATGATCACCAACTCCCGCCCCACGCGCGCCGAGGCCTCCGACGTGGCCAACGCGATCCTGGACGGCGCGGACGCGGTCATGCTGTCGGCGGAGTCCAGCGTGGGCGCGTACCCGCTGGAGACGGTCCGGACGATGTCGAAGATCGTCACGGCGGCCGAGGAGGAGTTGCTCTCCAAGGGTCTGCAGCCGCTCGTGCCCGGCAAGAAGCCCCGTACGCAGGGTGGTTCGATCGCCCGTGCCGCCTGCGAGATCGCCGACTTCCTCGGTGGACGGGCCCTGGTGGCGTTCACGCAGTCCGGTGACACCGCCCGCCGGCTCTCGCGCTATCGCGCGCAGCAGCCGATCATCGCGTACACCACCGACGAGTCCACCCGGAACCAGCTGGCGCTCAGCTGGGGCGTCGAGTCGCACGTCGTGCCGTTCGTGAACAGCACCGACGAGATGGTCGACCTGGTGGACCACGAGATGGTCAAGCTCAACCGCTTCAACGAGGGCGACATCGCGGTCATCACCGCCGGCTCGCCCCCCGGTGTCCCGGGCACCACCAACATGGTCCGGGTGCACCACCTGGGCGGCGGCGCCCGCGACTGACGGCGCGCCCACCCCCTGCCGGCGCAGGAGCACCACGCAGGACAGCACCGAGGGCGCCCCCTGGAGACAGGGGGCGCCCTCGGTGCTGTGCGGCTCCCGGACGGGTCCTGGGCGGCCCGGTCGCCCGGGCCTGGAGTGACCGGCTGCTCAGTCGGTCATGAACTGGTGCATGCCCGGAACGCTGAGGGTTCCGCCGAACTGGCCCGCCTGGACGACCTTCACCTTGGTGAAGTAGATCAGCGGGATGTTCAGCGGCGGCGGGTGCTTCGGGTCGAAGGTCACCCGGATCAGACCGAGCAGGTTGCCCGAGATGCTCTCGGTGTACATCACCGTGTCGCCGTCGCGGATCGTGGACGTCGTGCCCTTGCCGGCCTGCACGTGGTAGGTCACGCCGGCCTGCTTGTCCTCGACCGTCTGGTGGAGGTCGCCGATGTCGGTGCCGTCGGAGATGACGTACTTCAGCACCTCCTTGACCGAGCCGTCTGCGGTCTTCACCTTGACGACGCCCTTGTAGTCGGCGCCCTTCAGCAGCAGCGAGCTGGCGTTCAGGTACCAGGGGTCGTTCGGCAGCGGCGGTATGCCCTTCTCGACGCCGCTCTCGTCGTCCGTGGCGACCGGGCAGCCCTCCGTGTCCGTGCTCTCGCTCGGCGAGGGGCTCGGCGTGGCGGTGGCTTCGTCCGTGGCGTCGTCGGTGGCGTCCTCGGCCGCCTTCTCCGTGTCCTCGGCGGTGTCGGTGACGTCCTTCGCGGCGTCCTCGACCTTGTCGGAGGCGTCGCCGGCGGTGTCCTGCGCGTCCTTGCCGGCGTCCGAGCCCGAGCCCGCGTCCTCGTCCTTGTCCTTGTCCTTGTCCGAGCCGTCCTCCGAGGCGGAGGGCGACGGGGACGGGCTGGTGGACGTGGACGGGGTGGTGGTCTCCGTCTCCTTGTCGTCCGGCGTGAAGAGGTCCTCGATCGCGGTGCCGATGTCCTCCAGCACGTTGCCGCTGCTGTCGGTGCCGGAGGTGTCCGCCGACGAGGTGTCGCCGGAGTCGGCCGTGTCCGTCGCGGACTTGTCGGCGTCGTCCGTCGTCGACGACTCGTCCGAGGTCGAGCTGTCCTTGTCGTCGGAACCTGAATCCGAGGACGCGGAGTCGTCCGTGGTGGTGTCGTCGGCGGCCGAGTCGCCGGAGGAGTTGCTGTCGTCGGCAGAGTCGTCGCCCGCGGACGTGTCGTCGTCCTCGTCCGTCGACGTGCCCTCGTCCGTGGAGTCGGTGCTCTCCTCGGCGGACGGGGTCGGGGTCGGGGTCGGCGAGGCGGAGGCGTCGGTGCCCTCCTCGGCGGCCTCCAGGGCCTCCACGCAGTCCTTGTACTCGTCGGCCGTCAGACTCAGCTTCGTCGGGTCGTCGGCCCGGGCGAGCGTCAGGGTGGGTGTGAAGCCCATGCCCATGAGGACCGCCGTCGGCATCGCCGCCAGGGCTATCGCTTTGCCCGCCGGCATGTTCAGCCGGGTGAGAAGGGGCTTCTTGGGCGCCGCGTGCCGCGGTCCGGATCTCGCACGGGACTCTCCCACCGAAGTCCCGTGGGTCACCTCGTCAGCCGGCACTGTGCCTCCCGTTCGTCCCGTTCGTGGGGGTGGTACCTGTCAGGTCGTCGCCCTCGCCGTTCGCCGCCCCGCTCACCGAGCCCGCTCCCGCGGGCTCCGGGGCGTCGCCCTTGTGCAGGGGGACCGCACCTTGCTGTGCCGTGTTCTCGGAAGCCGTGTCCTGCGCGACCGGCTTCCGCGACGGGGTCTTGTAGGTGGACGGCACCGCCGCCTCCTCGTGACCGGGCGCCCAGGCGATGGCCAGGGCACCGCCGATCAGGGAGAGCAGGAAGCCGACACCGAAGCCACCGAGGTTGGAGACCGGGATGGACACGAGCGCCAGGAGGATCGCCGCCGTACCGGCGAAGGTCCGTACGTGCCGCTGGAACCAGAGGCTGACCCCGAGCACCACCAGCAGCACGCCGATGATGAGGGATCCCGCGCCACCCGTCGTCGACATGGCGAGCGTGAGGTGGCCGATCTGGAGGTTCGCGTACGGCAGATACATGATCGGGAAACCGCCGAGCAGGACCAACAGGCCCGCCCAGAAGGGACGAGAGCCCCTCCAGTCGCTAAAGCGCCGCCGAAAGGCGCGGAGATAGTCTTCGTTCTGCCCCGTTGACTCGGCGCTCATGGACAACAGCTCCCTGGAACGGTGTTGCTGTGAGAAGTTCACGTACGACACGTACGAAGCGGGCGTACGGAATTCAGGTACGGAGGTCGCGTGCGCGGTGGAGCGCACGACGGGAGGGACGGGCGGGCGAAGAAGCGGACGCCCCCTCACCCGCCCAGGGAGTGCCTAGTAGCACTCCACGACGCCCTTGTGGAGCGACATCTTCAAGTTGCTCAGCTTGAAGGTTCCGGCGGTGGTCGCCCACGCCGTCTGCTTCACGCCGGTCAGCGAGGCCGAGTCGGCCTGCTGAGCGAACCCGTAGGGGTTGGCCTGCTCCGAGCCACCCTTCATGCCCGGACCCTTGTTGGCGTCCTTGGCCGCCACACCGATGTCGATGCCCTTGAAGACGGCGTCCGCCTCAAGCTCCTCGACGTCGATGTAGAGGTTCTCGGCCTCGACCTTCTTGCCACCGGTACCGGCGGTCAGCTTGAGGCTGACGCTACCGAGCAGCGGGACACCGGGGGTGACGACCGACTGGCACATGTTGGTGATCGACGCGGTCTTGAACGCCGAAACGGCGACGGGGTGAACCGTCTTCTCGCCCTTGAGGGTGTAACCCTCGTCGAGCGCTCCGTACTGCGAGAAGCCCGTGCCGTCGAGCTGACCCGCCGTCACCTTGAACGACTGGCCCGACACACTGAACGACGCGGCGAGAGCACCCTGCGCGAGGGCGACACCTATCGCTGCCGTGGCGGCGACGCTGGGCACCATGACCACAGCGAACCGCTTCCATCTGGTCCCGCCACGCACCTGGGACTCCATATTTCCTCCTTCTCGGACGTACATCTCCTGATACCGGCTCGCCCCTTGACGGCGGCTCGGCCGGACAGGGATGGGAGAAGTGCTACGTCCTCGGGAAGGAGAGCGCCCGCGCTCGGTGGCGCGAAAAGCGCCCGAATCACCGGCGATCACCCCCGAGCGACAACCACTGGTCGCGCCTGACACGCATCACGCACAACCTGCTGGACAGGCTCCGCGGTTGGCGGAGACCCCCCTGCCCAAGAGCCGGCGCCACTGTCGCCCGCTCTACTCGGTGGGGACCCAGAAAACCCGTTGACCCGACTGGCTGGCGGGGTACGGGACAGGACCGAGCGTCGCCGATCGTGGTGCATTCTCGCCGCCCCCGCAAGGGGGTCGTTACTGGCTAGTAACGGACGGATAACCGAACAACGACCCATCGGCATCGGCCAGCGACCCTGGGTGGCGCCGAGTGAGGCGACACATGGGTGAACAGTCGGACAGAGTCCGACAACTCGACGACATTCTCTTACTGCCAGTAACAGCGGCCGCGATTACCAAGATTTGGTAAAGCGCGGCCGCAGGTGTCGCTGTGTCGCCAAATCGCTCACTCGCGCACCACGCGTCCCGACAGTGCGGGACGCGGTGGTCGCGTCCTCCCCCGAACCTCCCCCGAACCTCAGCCCGTCACAGCCGGCACTCAGCCGGGGCACGGGTCCTCGGACAGGTCAGAACAGGGCCCTCGCCAGCGACCGACGCGCCGCGGCCACCCGCGGGTCGTCGCCGCCGACCACCTCGAAGAGCTCCAGCAGCCGCAGCCGTACGGCGTCCCGGTCGTCACCGGCCGTGCGCCGCACCGTGTCGATGAGTCGCCCGAACGCGTCCTCCACATGTCCGCCGACGAGGTCGAGGTCCGCCGCGGCGATCTGCGCCTGCGCGTCGCCCGGGTTCTCGGCGGCCGCCTTGCGCACGTCCTGCGGATCGGCACCCTGCACGCGCTGGAGCAACTCGGCCTGTGCGAGGCCCAGTTTGGCCTCGGTGTTGCCCGGGTCGTCGCTCAGTACGTTCTTGTACGCCTGCACCGCGCCGCCGAAGTCGCCCGCGTCCAGGGCCCGTACGGCGGCTTCGAGCAGGTGGTCGTAGGGGCCGGCCGGGATCTGCGGGGCCGCCTCGACGGGGGCGCCGACCTCGGCGTCCGGGTCCACCACCAGGCCGGTGAGCCCGAAGCGCTGTTCGGCGACCTGCACGAGCTGGTCGAGGGTGGCGCGGATCTGCTGCTCGGGGGCGGCACCCTGGAAGAGGGGCAGGGCCTGCCCGGCCACCACCGCGAACACCGCCGGGATCCCCTGGATCCCGAACTGCTGCATCAACATCTGGTTGGCGTCGACATCGATCTTCGCGAGGACGAACTTGCCGTTGTACTCGACGGCGAGGCGCTCCAGCACCGGGCTGAGCTGCTTGCAGGGCTGGCACCACTCGGCCCAGAAGTCGATGACGACGGGGACTTCGGTGGACCGCTGCAGGACCTCGCTCTCGAACCCGGCCTCATCGACGTCGATGACCAGGTCCGCCGGGGAGACCGCTCCTCCCCCGCCCTGCCGGGCCGCTTCGGCGCGCGCCTGCTCCGCCTTCGCCTTGGCCTCCTGGGCCGCCTTCACCGCGGCGAGGTCGACGACTCCGCTCATGGACATGTTCCGTGGCTGCATGAGTACATCCTCCCCCTTCCGAGCACGCAGGTGAAAAAGCGTCCTGAAAGCCGGTCGTCCACCCCAGGATTTCGCTACGACTCGTAGCGTAACCGGACCGGCGCCTCTCCTGTACCCCTCAGTACCCACTCCCCGGTGATCTGCCTCACGACGACGGGGAAGACTTCGACAACGGCCGGATATGGTCGGCGGATGCAGAGCCGCACCCCCGCCTCCCGCGCCGCGGGCGGCCGTCCGCGCAGCGCCGCCGCGGACGCCGCGATCCTGGCCGCGACCCGGGAGGCACTGGTCGAACTGGGCTGGTCGAAGCTGACCCTGGGCGACGTGGCCACCCGGGCCGGTGTCGCGAAAACGACCCTCTACCGCCGCTGGGCGGGGAAGAACGAGCTCGTCGTGGACGCGGTGGCTGAACTCTTCGACGAGCTCCGTCTCCCCGACCGGGGCAGCCTGGCGGCCGACATCGAGGGCGTCGTGCTCCAGTTCGCGGCGATCCTGGCCCGCCCGGAGGCCAAGAGCGGCCTCATGGCCGTCATCGCCGAGGCGACCCGCGACGACGCCCTGCGCGAACGCATCCGCACGTCCATCGTCGACCGCCAGAAACGGCTGGTCGTGGAGGGCCGCGCCAGGGCCCAGACCCGCGGCGAACTCCCTACGGAATTGGACCCCGCCACCGGCACCGCCACCGTCGACCTCATCTTCGACGTCGTCGTGGGTACGGTGGTCCACCGCACCCTGGTCAGCGCGGAACCGGCGGACGAGGCCTGGGCCCAGGCCTTCACGGCCCTGCTGCTGCACGGCCTGAGGGGAAGCGCCCCGTAGGGGCG